>CAMJFV010000006.1 GCA_946405045.1 uncultured Bacteroidales bacterium
GGTTCTTTATGAAGATGAATCGTAAGACAACAAATGGATGGATTGCAACATTTGATCATATTGTATATCCTTATGCCCAGGGTGGACCTGTTGTACATTCATTGAGACCATATGAATTAAATGGACCTATGAAGAATCATGTACTGATTGATGTTGAAAACGATATCAATGAAGTCACATGGACATCCGGTAGATTTAATTCATCCGGAGCGTTCGTTGCGGATTCGTATGCCTGGTATACTGATCAAATTTTCGATATCACCGGATATCAGCATCTTTGCTGGCAAGGAACATTCACCCCATCCATGAATCGCGGTGACAGAATTATCTACTATCTATATGATGCAGATGAGAACTTTATCTCACTTATAAATTCAACCGATACACAAGGAACTGGTCAAAATCTGAAAAACGGCATATTTGATAATCTTCCTGATAATGTGAAATATGTCCGCTTTGGATATTGGAGATACGATGGATATGGTCCTACTGAATCACCAAGTGTCATACAGAAACTATCGTACTGCGAACTATTCCAATTTAAACCGGCACTAAACAAACGATATGCTACAAAAGATCGGATTTTAATGACGAATGTGTTTAAATGCCATGGTTCGGAAACAGCATATCGACCGGATACCAGCATATCCTCACATGATGTTTCGGGGAGATATTCACACTGTAATATTCTCATTGCAAAGGTCGGTTCAGATCCAACAGTACCACCTGAATTTCAACTTATAAATTTCCCATTTCATGTACCATATAGACACCTGACATGTAGTCTCATGACCAGTTTTGACGAATACACCGGATTCTATGTTATATCAAGGCTGAATAATCAGTGGGCCTCTGACGTTCAAAAGAAAGTATTTGGTCTTGATTTGTATGCCATTGATAAAGGTACATCAAATCCGTCTGATAATGATGCCGAGATGTTCTTTATTGGTAATGGATACGGCTGTAAACTTTGTAAAAAATACAAGTGGTGCTCATATTTTGATGCAACGAATGCACATATAATCCATGTATATGATCTCGAAAATCGTACAGAAATTTGCACATTCACAATTGACAATACTTATACAATCGACGTATATTCTCAATTATATAATATCGGACACTACATCTATCTGCCATGTAAAAACGGAAGCAAAAAAACTGTGATATTATGTGATATTGAATCACAACGCTGGGAAGAAGTTGACACATTTGTATCACCAACATTATATGAAATTTCATATCAGCATTACCAATCGATGGATACCTCTTATTGGAATGAAGATAGTACTTTGGGATTGAATGCTGATCCATGCTGGGCTAAATATCAGACAAATGGATTCACAGATGGCGATATGATTTCATTAACAGGTTATCGTTATTATGATGGAAATTTTGTTTATAGTGGAACAATTACTTCTGATGAGCCTCGTAAATGGCATAAGAGCGTTCTAACAAAGCTTTACGCAAATAAAACTGACACATATATGCCGGCAACATGTGGTATAACAAACGACAGTACAATTACATCAGGTGTGACTCGGTTAATTCTAACGGATGACGGTAAACATTTACTCGGTGTTGGACGAATATCGAATCCATGGTTATCAAATTCTTACGTAGTATTCGATGTTGGAATGTATATGAATAATGGTCAGTCATATCGGTATGGTAGCGAGTCAACTGCATATTATTACATTCATCAACCAGCATTTAGAACTGCGCCGTTAGCAGACTCGGTAATCACGTATTTCGATGACGGTATCATTGCATATGCTCCTGGAAAAATCAGATGGACTCCATTGTCGTGCTGGTTACCTCATAAGGTAACAGGTACCACATATACGATTCAGTCGTACAATAATCCAAAGAACATTTCAGGTGGTTCGATTACAATGAAAATTAGTAATCGGATACCAACGTCTCCGATTTAACTGATTTCGTATCTATATATTATTAAGGTGAATACTGACAGAACTATGTGGTTCCGGATCAACAGGTTATTGTCTGACGACCTGCCGGGTGTTCTCCTGCCTCACATGAGGTTTCGCCACAAGATTGCAAACTGTCAGTGTTTCATATTCAAAGACGCATGAGGTGCAAGCATATTTGGAAGTATCCGCAATGATCACGGTTGCGGTATGAATAATATGCGGTATGGGGAAATATGTGTTCGTACCTAGACTGGGGTACAGCATATGGAACCATATTGACAGCCTCATGTGTCTTCATTTTTTGTAACGATAATGAGATTATGGGGGCCATCGGCCCCCATAATCCATTTATTTTTTTTTTAGATTGAGTTAAGTACAATGCTTGCATCATCCAGTACAAACATTTCAGGAACATATCGTTCCAATTCTTGTGTCGGGAAATCTTCAAGCTTATCCCACATTTGAACAATGCATTGATAATCCGCATTCATGTAGTTTCCGTGAAGTTCATTCTTTTCATTTGTATACCAGCCTTTGAACTTCAGGTATGCAACATTTGGATGAGATTCCAGTTGCTGGATCAGTTGTGAAATGTAGATGTTATTGTCCATTGAAATCATGTCAACCGGTGTATGAATAGAAGTTAGTCGATTAAAATACGACTTAATGATATTTCGGATCTCTTTGAATGTAATGGTCTCCATTGCTGGATTGAACAGATGTACATCAAATTCAAGTTGTACATCAAGTGAAGGCCAGAACAAATCATTCACCGAAGCACCTGTCGTTTTTCTTTCGAGGTCATAAACTTTCTTATTCACATCGGAAGCATATGTGTGGGGATAACCATATGTCGCAATCAGTTTGCAATCAAGATAATTGTTACCTTCTAGACGTTTGAAGATAACCGGTTCAATTGCTGTGTGGATCTGCGTAAACGATGCAACGAACTCATCGAACTTTTCAGAATTCATCAGAGTGTGTTGTACAAATGGGACCAGCTGGATTTCGATCGATGAATCAACAGACGTATTCGCATATGTATTAGAAAGCATCACAGGATACTCACCAATCAAATATGCAATTTCATCCCACTCACCATCGGTGATATCATCTGCTCTGAACACATTTGTCACTTTAAGCAACAATGCTCTCAGTCTGATGAATACTGGTTGCTTATCCACTGCAGGTATACTCGATATACCCGTAACATCAGATTGCTTTATGGACACGGTCAGATTTGTGCCTTCTCCAGTTGATGATATGACATTAGTCCGTAGTGTATTATTTTTACCACCGTTTGTCATAGTTTCCCAATCGATGTCTTCATAATCGACTGTAATCGATCCAATGCTGGAATTCCAATCAACATCGATTCCGGCATTCGTCAGTGGAACGATGTTCCATGCAGGTCCAGTTTCCATGTTGATATTGTATCCATCAACCATGAATACACCCTTTGAAATGCTTCCATCAGCGAACTCAATTCTGACCAGATCATTTCCATAATTTTCTCCACCATTTACGATGGTGACATTATTGATCTGATATTTTGTGGTGTACTTATGTAAGATCATGCCGAGCTGTTGTAACATTTCAGCTGAAAGTTGTTTGATCGCCATGAAATTATCAATGTCGCCGTCATGATTCAGTGCATATCCCTGAATATCGATGAGATTCTTTTGGTCGCTGTTTCTATCACACAATGCATAGAATTCATTAAATGAATCAATCTCATTTTGTGATGGAATGTGATTCTCACCGAACTTCACGACACTTCGCATCTCTTTGAGTTCTTGTATGAGAGACATATCATTGACCTTCCACATATCTTGCAATCTATATCCAATATATGTCGAGTTTTCATTCAACACTTCAGATGGATGTTTCTCATCATCAGACTTGAATAATATGGATATTTTGATATCAGGTGAGATTGCATCAAGCACAACATCTCCACCAGATGTTGTCGGGATCCATGCACCGCCACCGCGTTCTGTAGATGCAATTCGAATGCGGTTATCTGACCCAACGAGTTTGTTCAATGGATTCATGATCGCCTCAAACTCGACACTTCCATCAGCATCGATCGTTTTAGGAATCATCTCCAACCATCCGTTGGTGTTACCATTCACACGAGTTTCCAGAATTACACGCATCACATTTGACTCCAATGGGATTTGTGTATTCACCATTGTAAACATCGGCTTGTCTGGTGTGTTTGCAAATGTTGAGAATGGAACACGGGTGTACAATATCGATTTCTGGCTGGGAATCGGTTTCATCTTTGCATATACAAGAATCGCCGGCTGCTCCTCAGAAGCGTTTATGCTACTGAAATCGAACTTGACAGTATTTGCATCAACATCTTCTGGATCAATTGGAATATCAATGTATTGTGCGTTTGCAATTGTAATTGATATACCATCCGGATGATTATCATCAACCAGAATGAAATTGACATCACGGTTTGCAATACCGATTCTCCACAAGGTTCCTTCATTGAACAGATGATATGTTTCTCGTTTTACATAATTTCTGTCAACACGGATGTATGGTTGACGGTTGGCATCTTTCAGACGGAACTCGTAACGCTGAAAATCTTCCAGCTTGACAAACTGATACGAATCAGTTTCACCATTTACATCAATTCCAGAGATCGTAATAGTTGTGTCATCAGTCTGTTCAACGCGATTGCCATCTTGCATGCAGACACCGTTAGCACCCCACAGATCTGATGTACCGATAAACTTATCATATCCCTGGATGTTCATGGATGTCATTGTCTTCACATTTGTGACAGGATCAACTTGTTCAATCCAGAAATCACTCAATATGATTTTAGATGCATCAACAGCATCGATATCACGTTTCCGCACACACATGTATGTATGCTCTGGATCAAATAGAATGTATTTGTCTTTCGGGTTCTGTACAAGAACCGGAACATTGACTTCATACAATTCAGATGGCTGTTCGAAGAAGTTCCACATTTCTTGATTGAACTGCGGTTGTACGATCATTGCCTTTGTTGTTCTGATAAACGGTGTTCCATCGATCGCTGCTCGTGTTGAAGGAGAGATGATAACCTTCAAACGATAGAAATCTTCAACAAAGTTTCGCGTCACTTGAACAAGTGTTGGTGTTGCATGATAGATCAACGCCCGATCAGTTTCGTTCTCACTGTACGCATGTTCCAACGGAATATTTGTAGCAGTTACGATCGAATTGATCCATGGATTAAAATATCCAATAGCGAACGGATCTTTTTGAATACGAATACCGAATGGGTTTGCAAATATAAACTTCTCACCAATCGAGAATCCTGTCTTGGCAGTTTCAAACTTACCATTTGGACCAAGCAATGGTGTCACCGTATATTTTTTACCATCATCTTTTGTGTATAGCCAGACAAGACCTGGTGGAATGATAATTTCATTTGTTGAATAAAGATCCCCGGAGCCATCATCATTCGTGTACAGATATTGATATGGAATCTTAGCGTGTAATGTATTTGTGCGGAATACATTATCTTCAGAATCTTTCAATGCAATATATCCGCTCCATATACGACCCCATGGATCATCACGACGTTTGAAGAAGAATGGATATAGTACATTCTTGAAGTGGAATGTGTTGAACCATTCTTCAATATCATGATCTGATGAGATCACGTTTGCAGTATTATATGCCTCAATGGTTTCACGACGCGTTGTTTCAATCGTACCAATATTTGTACCCGCAGTACTTGGTGAAATAACAAACGCTGCTTTCATGACATTTCCATTGTTTGAATACTTACTCGATGATGTGATAACACCCGGTTGTTCATCCGTCTTGAATGATGAGAAGTTTGCTGCTTCACCGTGGCATGTGTATACGGTGATCTCATATGACGAATTCAACTTCGGTACAAAGTAACGGGTACCGTTCAACTGGAACATGAATCGGATTGTCTTTGGTGAATCCATGATGTAATGAACATATGGCTTCTGATCTTTTACATCCGAATGAATTGGGAGAATATGATCATGTGGAATGTATTCTTCTTTACCGGATCCATCAATATACTTGATATCAAATCCAGCAATGTGATTTGTACACGTGATCAAAGCATCTTCATTCGGAATGCCGTTGGTCATATTATTGACAACGATGTGTGTCTCACGTTCATACTCTGACGCTTTCACGAATAGACACAACCACGTTTCAGATACACGATACAAGATGTATGGATCTTTGTTCACAGCAACAGAATTCATCTGATCCATATTGATATACTGGACATTCCATGCGGGAGCAGCTGATTGAATCGTTGCAGTCGATTCGCTTTTGTACTGAATCAGAATATCATAGTCTAAGGAGTACACACTTCCATTTGACAAATTGAACTTCGTATTCTTATCCAGAATGAACTCATACAATCCGTTGTCTGAATTAAATGTTGAATTAGCCATCAAATCCTTGATGCGGAGTTCCAACATAAAATTGCAGCATGACGGCGTTGCATAAGAATAACCGATGTTGAAAATTGCAGCTTCTGAATAAATGGAATCCGCCAACATCGCTTTTGTGATGAATGATTCATTATGGTAGAATGACGCTGTGAATGCCAAATTTTCAATCGCCTGTGACATGTATTCGTTGATGATTGAAAATGAACCTGTATTCAATATATTCAGTGGAATATCCTTGAATACACGCGGCATCAATACGTCTGAAATGTATCGTTTGATCTGGGCGTCATCCGAATAGTTATTCAGCGTATATATGTCAGCCATTATAAACCCTCCTTGATTGTTTTGTTTGTGGGTTCGAAAACCCAAATGTAATGTTTAACACCTAACATTATGGTGTTCGAACAACATTACATCAACGTTTTGATGTAATTCTATACTATTATACATGAAATCTATACGAAAGGAGTTTCGAACATGAGTATGGATAAAGTCCAGTTGAAACAGGAAGAACTGTTGGATGGTCAAGTTGTGCTCTCTGACATCAACCCTGTTACAAACACGAAATCCATCGAAGACTCTGCGAACGGACTTCCTATGACAGAGACGATATCAAGAATATGGTCTGCGATCAACAACAAACTCTCCCGAATTGTAAATTCTGTCAATGGTAGAACTGGTGTTGTTGTTCTGACTTCAGAAGATGTCGGTCTCGGGAACGTAGACAACGTATCATATGAAGAAATCAAACAATGGGTTCTTGATACGTTCGATGAGTTGTTCGGAGAGGGTCATTTCCGGTTATACCCGTCATTGACCGCGGCAAAGATTGATGCTGCTTCACATGGAAAGGAATACAACAATATTCCATTCTATGCACAATCCGGTGAACCGATTTCAAAAGACGTTGGTGGTGTTTCGCAATTAGTCGAAGACCGTCGTGCGTACATTGGTTACTTTGTATTGAATACAGCCACCGGTCATATTGAAATCGGTGATAAAAAAGCAATCAATGTCGTTGGATGGTCGGATAATTCAATCGTGTATGTGTCCGATGAGAACGAGACATTCTACGGAAATGGCAATCCGATTCCGATCGGTGGTATCGGCGTAAACATTCATGTGCAAGAAGACGCTTTGTTCGTTCGCAATCCGGATGGTATCAAAAGTGAATCTGGTTTGGCAATCGACAAGACAAAACTTGTTCCGAATGTTTACTACTTCGAGAGATTGTATAAAAAATCTGGCGACGCGCTTTCAGGATTCTTATGGGATGACACCCAGTCAAATGACAACAAAGGTGACGCAATAAGCATCTCGGTTGATGGTAATGTTAAGACAAGCGCACATTATCTCTATATCGAAAATGCTGCAAACGCACCAAAGTATCGCGTAGGCGATATTGTAATATGTACATTCAGAAGTAAATACGGTAGGAATTCTGAAACAGATGAGTATAAAACCGTTTTAGATCCGGATCCGATTCATGGTGATCCATCATTAATGTTCAGGAATACCGCAATTGGACGTTTCGATTCAGCACCGTCACTAGATTATCCTGACGCACCATATTCAATTTCATTTAGTAGCATAATTCCCGTTGTCGGTTATGGATTAAAACTGATGGGAACGCATCAAAATGAAACGAAGTCCGATGTTGAAATTGGTATTAATGTACCGGAAACTTCAATAACACCATCATGGAACACCACACCTGATAATGTTCGATACAACCCAACACCAATCACACTTAACATCGATAGATTTAATGAGCAAGATCCACATCATGTTGTTGATAGTGATGGTAAACTAACGTATCATCATAGTTTACAAGGTTATGGTTCATATGTTACCGTACCATGGGAAATTGACGAGGGCGGTTCCACTGGTCACCATATTTATGTCGGTTCCGGTATCCATATAAATATGGACCAAACATTGTGCATCATGCCAATGAGCCTAGTTCGTGCAGGAAATCAAAAAACAAATACAGATCCATATGGTGACGAATACCAGTTTACGGATAGACCGCTTGATCGAACCACACGGCCATATGGTTCTCTTGTTGCAAATAACTGGCATCATCCTTATATGTTTTTCGATGATTTGGATATGACTGAAGAAGGTTCATTGAATAACACATCTCTGCTGAGTGTCAATCTTGCAAAGATCATTTCTCGCAGAGGTCCACTCACGCATGGATCCACCCAATCATTCTATAATATATCAGGTCTTCGTGTTACATACATGACGGATGTCGCATACAATGGTCACTCCAAAGATTTAACACGTCAAGTGATTGGTAATTTGACCAATATATACGACGCATTCAATGATAAAAATCGAGACAACTTCTTTGGAATCATTGATGGATTTGACACAGATGGTGTTGACTACCAGACGCTTCTTCCAGAAAATGACTCCGGGGATCAACAAGAATGGCGTACAATGTCAAGCGGCCTTTCTGTAAACATCGGTAAATATCTTGAAATTCGTCCAACTGTCACGAAAAACTCTCAAGAGTATTATGATGGCGGAAAGGTACAAGTTCGAGCTGGTCATGGTGTCGAGGAAACTTGTTTCTATTATCCGATTTATGTTGCGGGTGATCCTACTTATCGCGGTCAATCAGGTCCTTGCAGCATGTTGTTCGCTTCGTTCGAATCTATGTGGGAACATAACGTCGATAACTCGGACAAAGATTACCAATTCTATTGTATCCCTGGATATTTGACCGAATTCATCCAAACAAAAAGTAGCCAATATGACTTTGATGATTGGATCTGTGACGAAGAACCGTTCCTGCGTACCAATATTGAAGAAATACCTATACTTCCAGTATTCACACTCTCAACAGGAAACGAATCGGAATATTATCATTTGATGGCGCATAAACCGGATGATTGGGATTCCAATTACACCAGTTACTTCGTTAAGAATGATGACGGTACTTTTTCACCAGTTACTGGAGTCGGAGATGATCCTTCCGCGCTTGAGGTACCTGCTTGGGATGCATCAAAGTATTATGAACACTCCGAAGTTCCGGATGATTGGCCTGCCAAGATTCTTGTCGACAGGGCTGTTCTCACCGATAATCCAACGGCATACGACTTCACGTTTGATGAGAATTATAAGTATATATCACCATTCGATCTCATTGCGAAAAACACACCGATCAATCGTGGTCCCGGCTATAAGGATGAGAGTACCTATAAAGCGATATGGTATCGTAAAGATCCACAAACCGGAACATATATCCCGGTCAATTTCACTGTTTCAAACACTGTTGTTGAAACGGTTTCTGGCACTCTTGAATATCGTGCACCAAATGAACAATGGGTTGCAAATACGTATTACAAGTTGACTGCGAAACGTGTTGATTATCATATTCTGCGAGAAACTCACACGATTCTGTGGAAACGTGGAACAAACCGTCTCGGTATAAAGCCGGATAGAACGACATTATCTGTTAAATCAGATGGGTCTGTTTGTATTGTTTCCGCGGTTGTCCCATATGAAGTCGGTGCAGTATACCATAAGAATCAAATGATCGAATACAACAACAAGTTGTATATTTGTGTCAGAGATTATTTCTCGTTCGATTACACGCAAATTGCAAAGGAAGCTGCTGAACGTGAAAACAACGTGACTGGATATACGGATGAACCGACGTATCTCAATCCGGACACATATGGAACATACAATGCATATCACGCAGTTTCTATTGCAGCAGATATGGAAGCCGGTTACTTGAGCAACAGATTCTCGATGGATGCGGTTGTTGAATGGGAACCGGGTCAATCGTATGCGTATGGACAACTTGTTCAATACATGGGATATCTGTATCTTGTCATCAAGAGCTATGGTGACTATAAGTCAATCTCGATCGAAGATGATATTGATAATGGATATTTGAGTGATGCGTTCAACACCAGCAAACGTAAGATTCTGTACTTCCGTGATATTCGCGGCAGATCGTTTGAATTCGACCCGATGGGCACCATCAAACAACGCAACAGTGAAGAAAAATATGCGAATGATCCAGCAAAGTTAAGACGCATTCGTGAATATGAATACGTCAAGCTCGGACCAGGTCTGCGAATCACCGGTGGTTCATTACCACCTGAAGTTGAATGTAACAAGACAGAACTCAGAGCTTCACTTCTTGAAGAAGTCGAGCGTATGTCTGTTGCGGAAGAAATCATGTATGCACGTACATTGGATCCAACATTTGGTACATCAGCACAATTCGAATATCAGTCTGTCGAATATCAGAATTCAGTTGTATTCACACCAGGTTCCATGTATACAATGGGTCAATACATCAGATCCGGCTCATATCTGTATCTGTGTATTAAGAACTATGACGACGGTTCCGGTACACCATATACTGCATCAGATTCTGCAGCACAAGATGTACAAGCTGGATACCTAGCAGAGTATAATAAGATCTATGACAATGCTGGAACAATTGAAGCACTTACATCAATTGAGGATGTCATGAATTTGGATGAATCGTTCCTTGCAACTATCGAAACCATTGGTGAGAATGTTGATGAAGCGATTATCAAGAATACCGTCCTGAGTAAGGATAGTACCTTGACAGAACTCCGTACGTTCAAAGTGACACTTGATACGATTCGTATGCAGCTTGAGGATCCGAAGGTATTCTTCCCATTGAATAAGGAATATCTATTGGATGACTGGAGAACATTGCAGAATCGTGTTCGTGCAATGGTACTAACCGCAAACAACAAGAAGGATGCGTCGACAACATTGTATCCTGCATTGATTCAGCAGTGGTTCGGCAACGGATCAACAGTTCAGCCGACGTTTAAAGCAATTCAGGCTGCAACAAACGACTTCTTGCAAGTTGAGATTCGTACACTTGAATGGCTGTTCACAACCTGGGCTACAATGGTCAGAAATTCCTTCGAACTTGCGGCAACATTTGTTGATGATCAGAATGCTAACAGGTGTGACTATTGTGCATGTGGTGATGCTGATGTCATCTGCAATCATCAATGTGCTCACTGCACAAAGAATCCTGAAAACAACGAGAATGCATACTGGGCATACGTCCAAGTTGATTCTGGTACAATCCATGATGCAGTTATTTACGATAGTCTCAACACAGAGACACATCGTGAACTTTTCAGAATTCCATATGGAACACGTGTCGTATGTATTCCGCTCAATTCTGTTGCAGATTGGGTCAAGGTTGCACTCAATGGTCAGATCGGTTATGCGCTTAAGTCTAACTTCAAGCTGGCACAGGTATTCTCACAAATCAGTGAAACTGCAATTGCTGCGTCTGTCAATATCTTTGATACATATGATGAGACCGGTAAGGGTATCACTCTGTATGATGGTACAATGATCGCGTCGGATGATACGAAACTCGGTGTCTTCCATACATATGTGACAGATATCCCGAAGAGCAGCACACTTCCTGACGAACGTCAATGGGAGATTCTGAGCAGTGACTGGACTAGAATCACACTCATGAATGATTCTGGCTCTGGATATACAACAGGTTACGTTGAGACAGCAAGATTGATTTTCACATAAGAGTTTAGGAGGGACATTGTAACATGATACAATTCACAATTAAACTCAGGCCTGATCTTTATGTGAAATCTGAAAATAACAAGATTACGATTAAGATTTCACCGAAAGCAAACAATGGTCTGAAAGTTGAAGGCGATGGGTTGTTCATGGAAGATCAATGTGGTTTCAATGATGACGGATTCATCGACCAATCCGGAGATGGCCTCCGGGTTGGTTTCGATGGTCCGTACTCTGATTTGAAAGCTGACGGTAGTTATCCAAAACCTGGAATGATTACTGCAGACACAATCGTTCATCACATGTATACCATGAACTCCGACCTAAAAACACTGGATGGATATCGCAGTGTGGATTGCATTCTTCCCGGAGATATCATCCGTGTCCCAAAGATCGCCCTTCAAGAAGCAGCTGCTGCAGAAGAAGATATCGGTATTGGTGCTGTTGAAGAGGCTGATCAGATGGCTGAAGAAGTCACTTCGAGATCCGTTTCATTGACAACTGGATACAAACCTCGCACAGAAATACCTGCAAATACAAATAAATTCTATATCAGAAAAGAACATGGGGGATATAATACGGCATATCTCGATGGTTTACCAAGGCACGCACATCTTACCGCATTAAGTAACTGCGTTGGATATGCCGTTGGTAGATTCCATGAGATCGATAATAGAACCCAATTTGATTATTACTCACCACACAACCCACCACCAACATTGCAAGAGGTAAAAGCTGCAGGAAAACTGGAAACTGGAAACATACCAAAAGTTGGTTGTGCTATCATATGGGGTGTTGGATCCGGTGGACATATTGCAATCGTTGAGAAGATAGTATCCAGAGATTCCTCAGGAAAACCAACAGTCATTGCGACATCTGAATCCGGTTATGGTTGCTGGAATCTACCGCCAGTATACTTTGAAACAAGAGAAATCGGCAATGGTAACTGGGGTTTCGGTAAACCATTTCTCGGATGCTTCTATCATCCGAATGTAACCGGTGGAGAATATGATGAAGAAACTGGTGAAGAAACCGAAGCTAAGACACACTATGTTCCGATCAACGCTGTGAAGTATAGCGTTAAGGAAGAGAACGGCGGATACTATATCTATGATGGGAATACAAATACCGGTATTGTCATTGTAAATAAAACATTCAAGCATTCCAAGGATTTCGCAAATGGTGTGAATTCTGAAGCACAAAAAGCTCTCAGCGAAATGCAAGCTGCTGCAAAGAAAGATGGCATCAATCTACCTGTTGCATCCGGATACAGATCGTATAGCTCACAGAAATCCATATTTGAGAACTATGCCAAAGAAGAAGGTGGTGGATCGAGTGGATATGAAAAAGCTGAAGCATATTCAGCAAGACCCGGCCACTCTGAACATTCAACAGGTCTGGCATTTGACCTCGTGAAAGCCAGCAGATCAATCAATGGTTCAAAGGAAATGAAATGGATCATTGAAAATTGCTGGAAGTATGGATTCATCAACAGATATCCAGCTGGTAAACAAGACATCACTGGTTACGACAGAGAAGATTGGCACGTCCGTTATGTTGGAAAAGAATGGTCTCAGAAGATATATGATTCTGGCTTATGTTTGGAGGAATACTTCGGTCTTCCGTCGAAATATACTTCAGACTACGATTCATCCAAATACTGATGAGGTGATTGTGTATGACTGAATATGAATTTCGTTTAGTTACACAAGTTACCCGTGGAGAAGAAGGGTCTGGTTTCATGGGTAATATGGTACTAGACTATGTTGTTCTCGGAAGTTGGACGGACAATGATACTGACACATCAGGGACATCGAATGAACTTCCTCTGGAAATTATGAATCAAGATCTTGCACGTGAAGCCATGCTGAAAGTAAATACCCGTCACGTCAAAGTCGACATACCTGCTGGATTTGGAACGGTTCTCAATGTCAGAAGTTCACGAACGGATGAAACCGCTGACAACATCATTGGTCAATTGACCAATGGTACTGAACTCGATGTAATAATTCTAAACGATTCTGACGTTTGGGTTCAGATCAATTACGAGGGCGGATATTCCGAATATACCGGTGAAAAGACAGGTAGTCCAAAAGATCTGAAGCTGTACGAATTTGTCGAAGGTAATTACATTCTATCATTGGATGATGAATTTGCCGAAGACAAAACTTATTATTCGTATGCAGACGGTGTTATCGGTTACATTATGATTCGTATCAATGGAACCCCTGTTGTCAAAGAGATCGAGAAAACAACCAAGATCTCGTATTATGAATTACTAATGACCGAGCCGTCTGATTGGTCTTCAGCTTACACATCGTACTTCACACGAAACATGGATGGTTCATATTCCCCGGTCGAATCTGGAGAAGCTGCACCTCCATGGAAAGCAAACAAATATTACCGTCACATCGAGAACCAGCAAACAGATGGCCGAATTACAACTGGAGCACTTGTTAAAGTAAAACAGTCCGCTGAAAATTACTACAACTTGGATACCCCGATTCCGCAATCTGTTAAGGATACGAATTGGTATGTCATGTGTCTCACAAGTCCGGAACGTGTTGTAATTGATGCATCAGAGGATGGTTCACGGCATATCGAATCACCGATTCATATCAAAGATCTTGAACTTGTTCGTGAAGCTGGAACACCGGCTGAACCAACCACTGATGAAAACACTGACACAGAAACTGAAACTGAAGAAGGGGGTTGATGGCTGTGTTTAAAATTGTACTTGATCTAGACCCGTCCGTTTTCAACACAGTCACAGCTGACATCAGAGTTTCATCCAAGCCAAACAATGGTATTCAATTGGATGAATCTGGTGCATTGAAACTGGTATCAGCACAGATCGAACCTGGTAATGCCAGAAACACACCGGGTAATTCAATTGCTGGTAACATTGATTCACCAATCGATACAATTCGTTTGAATCGGAATGTTACCAGAAAGATCGATGGTGATCCAACGGAAGGCAATGAAGGTCCCAGTGTAGCATCATTTATGGCCGGATTAATGAGTTATCTGATGATGGGTACCACATATGTCACCAGTATTTTAGACTATGTTCTGACCACAGAACAGCCTGCTGACTGGGATGAGCAATATATGCGGTACTTCACCAAAAGCAGTTCTGGTGAATTTAAGAATGTCGAAACTGTTGTTGATGAAACTGATCCGTCGATCATTGTTACGATCAACTGGGCGGCAGATACGTTTTACGAACAGAAGTATGTCAGCTACGGTTATCGTTTGACGATCGTCAAACCTGATGATTGGGAAACCAACTACAAGGATTATTATATCAAAGACGATCAGAATAATTTCACGAATGTGATTGGTGTCATTGATAACACATCTTCAGCAGATCCGAAACCGGAAATTGCACCAGAATGGATACCAAATACGTACTACGGAAAGTACAAACTCGAACAGTGAAGGGGGTGACACAATGAGTGGAATGTTTCATTTAGAACCTGGCGCTGGACTGATGGTTGCCAAAGAAGGTTTGACAACACGTTGGGTCAATGATCCAAATGTTGAAAAAACTGATGAAGGGTTATACATCGACGAACTTCGTGTCGCCCAAAATATCCGAGGAAAAATTGATGGTCATACTGTTATTATGACAGGGCTGAATGAAAACCGGCAAGGTCTTTTGGGTATCAATCACGGCGTTGTTTCATGCTGTTATTCATTATGCGCATACAAGATGGAAGAAGTGGTGTATGGTGATAATACCGAGAATATCGCAAATATTCTGCAAACAACAGATGGAACATCGAAGTCGACACAATACAAACCAATCACCGGTACGGTAAAAGATATTAATGACATTCGTGATGCATTAAATCTCGTAACCGACACATACAACCGACTCAACACCGGTCTTCCGATGGGAATGCCTGTCGTGCAATATAAACCGCAAGAAGGCGATTTTATTACACTCAGACATGCACATCATGAATATATCTACAAGATGCCAACATTCAGAGACCATGGTGATACATGGAAAGTGTGGCCAACTTTTACTGAGGATTTGAATCGGTATATGACCGATGTCATCTACGCAATGTTTTATGTTGAGCATGCTGAATGGAATCGTGTTGATTATCTGACAAATCTTGTTCTACGGTGTGTATGGAGTTCACTTGATCCATTTGTCGCCGGATACAAATACGGATCTCCGAATCCGATCACAGATCAGGAAATCGTGATTCCTGTTCCGTCAGTTGACCCAAGTCCTGCATTCACTGAATATTTGATCGATCTTGAAAAGGGTCGTAAGACCTACAAGATTGAAGGCACGACTGTCAGTGACTTCTCTGAAATACCAGCTGACGGTAAATACACAGTCATCGACGAAAAGACGATTAATGATACACGGTATTATCGTCTTAAATCTGATGAACTTGGATGGGTTGACCGTACGAAAGAGACTGTTCAAGAAACACTCAAAGGTGGCGGCTATCAAGCTGGTAGTCTCATTGAGATACTTGAAGGTGCTACGTACTCTGATGGTTCTGTCGTGCCATCGAGTGTTCGCGCTCAGAAATGGTGGGTTGAAAGTGTTCTGAAAGCCAACGGACAAGATTGTGTCAATATTAGTTTCAATGAAACCAAGTCTGGCGGATGGGCAATCAACTCGAATGTACCGATTAAGTACGTAAAAATCGTATCCCCGTCGACATAATGACAAATCATTTATAAGAAAGGAATGATCATTTTGTCTGAACAGAAAGTTTTGAACTTGGATGATGCTATGACATTCAAGGATGAACATTCAGAAGAAAAACATGGACTTCACGGACATGTTTCAATTTACCGTAGAAACAAAGAGACTGGAGAAACTTCATTCTGGTATGAAGCTGACAACATTATTCCGATCTCCGGTTATCAGTGGATTCTGATGAAGATGTTTGGTCTGCATCTGGATTCGGATCACAAAAAGACCGGTCAACGCTATGAGAAGCTTGACCAGGACACAACTGTTGTGATCCCGGATTTGAATAATACCAGCAAGCTTTCAATCGGAACTGATCCGGAAGGATATTCTCCGATGACATCAGACATCTCTGATACACATATCGTCCAAGGATTCATGGTCGGTAATGGTGGTGCTGGTGAAGACCAGATGACTGCAAAGAATACTGACTATTCATTCATGTGTCTGCGTAATCCGATTCCGTTCCAACAGGTCAATGGTCAACTGGAAACTGATGTGATCGGTAAGTATTGTGGCAAGTATCGTCTCAATAACAGCTCGATCAACTCATACTACATCAAACGCTTTGAAGCACGTCCATACATCACACACAGCTGGTGGGCAGATGGTCAACGTTGGGATTATGTTGATCCGGTTACACAAGATGACCTCGGCCCGAATTCCGTGAATGGTGCTGGAAAGACAAACCGTATTGAATCATATGTTGAGTGCCAACTTGCTCTGGACGATACGGACTGTGCAGCATTCTTCAGCAATGATGGTAACACACAGACGCCGGCTATCAATGAACTCGGTTTGGTTGCATTCGATACAACCGGTTCTGGTACTCGTGCCGTCATGGAGAATCTGTATGAAACGAACATCAAACCGATCATCGACATCATATTTGATGCTTCAAAGCATACCGCTGATGACGTAAAATATATGGAAGATCTGATCGATGATGTCGTTGTCACGATGGCTCCAATCCTTGAAGTTGTTTCTGATACTCGTATCAACAACATGTACAAACTCTTCAAAGACATCAGCGATGGTTTGTATAAGAAGACTGTGTACCGAATCAACGGTATGTCTCTTGTATACAACGGCGATGTTCCGAATGTTGGTGGTGGATTCATCAATGGATGGGAATCCAATCTCTTCCGCATTCAGTGGAAATCTGGCGTTGTATCATCCGGAATCTTTGCTCTGAATTGTGTAACTGATAATCCGAATGTCAGAGGCACTGCAGTTACATCAGACACATTCCTAACATGGGACGCTCAAACATTCAGATCAACATATCCGATCGAAAATGATCGTATCGTTTGGGAAGGATCAAGTGTTGATGTTGGTCTCGAATCATTGGCTGACGGAGATGATCCGTCTATGCTCATTGGTGACTTTGACATCGAGATGCTTCAGCCGTTGAAATTGCTCCCCGGTGAAGAAGTGACTGGTGCCGATCCTATTCCACCGCAAGGACTCAAAGTTCGTGTCACTGAAAATGATGTTCAAGCTGTTGAAATCGATCATCCATGGGTAACCTATCAGGAAATTCTTTCTGCGGGTGATGATGCGGTAGAGCCAAACATTGGTGTTGAAGCACTGTATGATCGTTACAACAACTACAAACGTGAGACTGACAACTATCTTGACATCATTAAGTCTGATGAATTTTCAGCACTGACTGTTGATGAAGCACAACGTATCAAACTGATTACATACTATACCTTCAAGGCAATCCCGATTCAAACAAACTGGGAGATTCTGATCAACTACAGAATCTATGCAAACTAAGTGAGGTGTATTATGAATCAGGACCAAAGATCCCCAGCTGATATGCTGAGTGCTGCTTCAAATCGTGTGAGATCATTGGTTGCTGATTGTATCAATGCATATAAATCAATCAAGTGGAAGACTGTGACGTTCCGGATCCCAATTGCTCCGGAACCGTCACATCGTCCACGATTGTCCGGTTATCGTGTATATGTGCCTGGTGCCGCCAAGAATCAATCTTTCTTCAATCGGAATGTCACTCCAACATTGAATGGATTGTTCATCACCACACCGTGTAAAATCAAAGCAGATATCTTTGTGCAGACACCAAAGTCTTTCACAGACTGTCAAAAGATTCTTGCTGAAATGCGGATACTTCGTCCATGGGGAAACATTGGTGATGTAGATAACTTTGAGAAAGCTATCTACGATATGATGCAACCGAATGAGAAACGTCACCATCGGGGTATCATGGCAAACGACAGCTTGATAATCGATGCTCATACGAATAAATATTATTCGAAAGATCCCAGATATGAGATCACAATTTCGTACATGACGAAGATCCCGGATCGGCTTATGCGGATACTTCGCATTCGAGATGATTATGATCTTCCAAAGGATCTCCGGTGAGTCCGATAATATTATGAAATAAGGAGTGATATTCCATGGCTGATAAACCCTCAGAGAAGAAAGATGCTTTACGTGCTGCATTGGATGAGATCGATCAACGGGTTGTGACACCAAAGTATGCTGAGAAAAAACAACGTGAAGCTGCGAAAAATGCCGCGGATGCTGCAAAACAGGCAAACCATCGTAGTATTGAAGAGCGTCGTGCTGCGGCGCTTGAACGTTTGGCCAAGGCATATAACAAAGGTCCTTCCGAAGATACCTTGGAAGAGATCGAGAAGCTCAACGCCATTGGAGCTGCAAACAAAGCCAACATCGATCCAATCATTGGTGATGTAAAAGACATCGGTAACGCTGTTAAACAGGCCGGTGATACTGCAGCGAGTGCACGTGATGCATATCGTACAATCAAATCAAAAATGTCAGCTGATGCTGGAAAACGTGGCGCGTCTTCATTGATCGGTAAGGCTGCACGAAATCTATTCGAGTTCCCAGTATTCATGTCATCTTCAGTTCCGCTTGATTATGCAACGGCAACAAACTCGCTGCTTGAACAGATGTATGCGTCATTCTTGCAGATGGCAGTTTCAATCAATCCAGTTGTACCAGAACGTGATGTCAGAAATGGAACGGTGTTCCAGCATTTGAAAACCGATACGACACAGTATATGGAGTATACTGAGTTCGACTGGGCTCGTGCTGCGTGTCATAACGTCATATGCATGGAAGACGCGATCAATGAATTTGACATGATCGACATATCAGCAGCAGAATCCGATACGATTCTTGAAGCTGCAAACCATGAACCTCTTGGTGAATTCGATCATTATTTCCAGGAGGCAAATTACAAAGACATTACTGATGAGATCGATCGTCTCAATCAACAAGTCAAAGATCTCGAAGCCGAAGAAGATGGACTTGAAGCGGAACGTAAAAAGGCAACATGGGATCGTCAAGGTGATGACGCTGCTAGACTACGTGATGTAAAACGTGAATTACAGCAGACCCGTCAGGCGTTGTCCAACGCACGTAGATCATATGAAGACAAAAAGACTCGTGCTGCTACTGAAAAAGAGCACAGAGCAAATGACGCAGAACGTAAAGCGAATGAAGCAGAACGTAAGGCTGCACAACAACACCGTGACGAAGAACGCACTAAGAACGAAGAACATCGTCGAGCTGAAGCAGAAGCAAATCAGGCTCATCGAGATAAGCAGGATGAATATCAGAGACAGCGTGATGCAATTGATGATGCGTATAGAGCACGTCGAGAGCAACGTGAAGCTGAAGACCATATCATCAATACAAACCGCAATAAACGCGAATCTGAACAGCATAAGGTTGATATGAAGGTCAAAGCACCTCAGATGCTTGATGAGACGAAGATTCAGAAACTGAACACCATGAAACCTCTCATGATGAATGTTGGAATTAAGGTGCTCAGTGATAGCGGCCAGGTTTCTGATATGATCGACTATGTCGTCGGTGTCAGAACGCACTGCCGTATTGTCAAGGCTGACGTTCTTCCGGATGTTGCAGAATATCCGTTGAAGGAAATGTCAACATTGTCTCGTAAGGCAAAATGGCGTGCTGGTGAAATTAAGTTCCTTGATTTCCTTCTTGCGAAAAAAGAAAAGAAACAAGCTGCTTATGACTCAAGAGATGTCAACCGCAAATGGTATCATCGTTTGTACACACTCGCTCATTCCAAGGGTTCAAAGTCTATCGCTGGAAAGATTACCGGCAAGAGCACTAGAGATGGTCTCATTCCGAATGCAACGATCGTTATCACCAAGGCTGACGTCGATATGATCAAAGCTGAGAAAAATATCGATCTCCTCAAAGCTTCAACAGCCAAAGCCTTTTGTAATGAACTTTTCCTCATGGCATTCATCGTGATTGATGTTGATGCACAGTCTATCAAACTTCTACTCCCGGATATCAATAACGGTTTTGAAGTTCAATCACTCGCGGCTGTACAGAAACAGATTGCAACACTTGATACATCAGGAACTGTTTCTCGTGAAGTCTCTAGAATGATGAATGGACGGTAAGGGAGGGATGATCAATGCTGCCAAACAGAAACAGACAGGAGATTGAAGATCGGTTGATTCGTATCTCCAAAATTTTGAATGATACTTATAAGAACAAATCATCTGAAGAATATAAGATGGCTGGTGACATCACCAAGTCATCATATTATTCAAACATCGAAAAGTGCATCGCGGATCTTTCAACGCTTCGCGGATTTTCGAAATCAGATGCTTCTGATCTGAATCAGATGTTCAACACACTGCACAGACCATTCTTCAAGAATATGGTGAAGGAATACATGTCTGAACCCAATGAGAAGAACACGGTATTTTGTGCATTGTTCACACTCGGTTTCAGACTGCTTGTTGGTGAGCTTTCGAGAATATATACTTCTGTCGAAGCAACTCCCAAAGGTCTTGAATATAAGCCTGATAAGGTTTCTCGCAGAAATGATGTTTCAAAAATCATTTCTATTTATAAGGGTGATCTTGAGGCAAAGATCAATGCTGAGATCCGTGCAACAAGCAAAGCTTCTACAAAAATCGAGGAGTCTTATCTCGAAGATGTCATCGCTCAAATGTACATCGAAGAATTTCTTGATGAAGAATTCGGTGAGACAATCTATGATGAATCTGCAAAAGTCGCGAAAGAAGACATGCGTGACTTACTCGACTCTCTCGTCAAACCTATTCAGGAAGCCCATTTTGGACGCTTCCGTGAGATCCGTGAGATCCGTGGTGATTCACCGGATATGGAGCTTCCAAGTTTACGCACTAAACGACCACCTGATGATGAGACTGATTATGTTATGTCCAAACTCCCACAGATCAAAGGTCAACGTCCGTTGTTCGATGACAGCGAACGTCCACGTGAAGTCGGTGGTCTAGAGGAGCCTCGGCTGAAACGTTTCGATGAAGAAGGTGAAATCTCAACAGCAGTTGATCCTTCATACGGTACTACCACTGATACGGATGTAAGTGATACAACAGCTGATGAATCATCCGTTGACACAACAACTGAATGTGGTGCTTCATGTGGTACACCAACTAAATCGGTGCAAGAGGGTGTTGTTGATAACATGGAGAAGATGTCCGGCCGCATCAGTGACATCGCTGATACAATCGGTCCGAAGATATCTAACATCGCTGCATGGGCAGCACCAATCGCTGCAGGACTTAGCATCTTTGCAGGACTCTTCAAACGGGTCACCGGTTTCCTTTCTGGGAAGAATCCAATTGCTGAGTTGAATTTCTACTTCACGAACAAATACGAGAAGATCATCTCAAAGTTCAACGCTGTTTCCGCGAATTATTTCACAACAAAGGAAGCTTATGATGAATACATGAAAATCCCGGAAGCACAGCGTAAAAAGAAGGTCGAAAGCAAATATCTTCAGAACTTGGAAAAGTACAACATCAGAATGAAGAATCTTAATGCACAAATTGAACATTTCAATTCTCGTGCATCCTCTGATGCTAAAACACCTGTCCCAAAACCTACATCGAAACCGGCACCAACACAGCCCGATACATCGAATGACAGTGGCGATAATAAGCCCAAGACTGACGATGATTTCGACTTCTGATGAATATGAGACGAATGGGGGCATATGCCCCCATTCGTTTTCTATTTTTCTTGTACAGATATTTATATCATTATCGCGGAAAGGAGGGACGTCATGAAACTAAAATATATCGTAAATGATTTAGCTGAAGTATTGACTGACTACTATATTGCATTGCGAAAAATTAATGTTGCAGATACAAAACGTAGCATTATGAAACTACACTTAAAACAGGCGATCGAAGACACATTCAATAATAGATTCCAACCTGTAGACGATGTCTGTAGTATTAATGTATGGGGATGGCCCATGTGTCACAAATATGAGCTTGGATATGATATAATATATGACAGAATGATCGTTACAGAAATGATAGAAGATATAAGAAGACGACTTAAGGAATCTCTATTACAAAATAAGCATACTATTGGTAATGACGATGCTGTTATCGATATTTATGATGTCCCATTTGAAGGATTTGAAATCACAAAGCGTGATATAGTTTGTCTATTGGATCTGGACTGTAAATAATGTCACTGTGTGCAGATATCATACTTGAAACACATTGTCATTTGAATATACAATTACACATGACTGGAGGTGAAATATATGGAGCGATCAATCAAAATTCTAGATCAGCAGCATCAACCAATCGGTGAGAAGATGACAGCAACTGATACGGACATTCTGACATATTTGGCGAAGGGGTTCATTGTCGAAGACCGTAGAACCGGTGAGGTGATAACTGAAGCTGACATAAATTCGAGTATTGGCATCTCCGATGGAGAGATGATCATGGGATGATTAAGATCCATCATCATGTGATATGTGCACACAGTGACAGTAATATTTTCTAGTTACATGCATACATAATTATGATGTATAAACGAGGACAAGTCACCATGTTCACGTTTGTATATACATTCTTTAATCTTTAAAAGGAG
>CAMJFV010000007.1 GCA_946405045.1 uncultured Bacteroidales bacterium
GGGCTTGTGTCCGTTCCACAATGAGAAGACGCCTTCATTTATTGTCACACCATCAAAAAATATTTGCAAATGCTTCGGTTGTGGAGGAGGAGGAGACAGTATATCCTTCATCATGAAGATGGAGAATCTATCTTATCTCGACGCACTCCGTTTCCTTGCTAAAAAGTTTGGAATCACTATCGTGGAGAAGGAGCTGACTCCAGAGGAAAAGGAGCAGCAGTCACTTCGCGACAAAATGTTGGATGCCAACCAGTGGCTTCAGGATTTTTTTGAGAAATCAATGCGTGAGACTCAGGAAGGACGCAGCGTCGGCTACCAATATTTCATCCACAGAGGCTTGCGCGAAGATATAATTAAGAAGTTCCATCTTGGCTATTCGCCTGCAGATTATCAGGCATACACGAATGCTGCACTCAGTCAGGGAATCAAATTGGAGCATCTTGTGGCGTTGGGAGCGACGGTGAACACCGGCACACGCACCTACGACAAATACGCAGGCAGAGTGATGTTCCCGATCCACTCAATATCGGGCAAAGTGGTGGGTTTTGGAGCTCGTACACTGAAAGCTGATAAAAATGTAGCGAAATATTTCAACCCGCCAGAGAGTGAGGTATACAATAAAAGTGAGAATCTATACGGTATTTTCTATGCTCGCCAGGCTATCATAAAGAAGCAGAAATGCTATGTGGTGGAGGGATATGCCGACGTCATCTCTATGCATCAGGCAGGAGTGGAGAACATAGTCGCTCCGTGTGGTACGGCTCTCACAAACGGACAGATCCGTCTGCTCAAACGAGTATTGCCATCGGTGGGCAACACGTTGGCCGACGAGAAGTATGTCACTATGCTTTATGATGGCGACTCCGCTGGTCAGCATGCCGCAATAAAGAACGGCAAACTGTTTCTGGCGGAAGGCTTGAATGTCCGCGTCGTCACACTTCCTCCAGAAGAAGACCCCGATTCATTCGCGCAACACAACAATGCGGATGTGGTGCAGAAGTATTTGGAGGAGAACGAGCAGGATTATATTCTGTTCAAATCCAATGTGCTTCTTCGTGAGAGCGGCACCGACCCAGTGAAGAAGGCTGCGGCAATCAAGGATATGGCTGAGACCATCTCCGTGATTGAAGACCCTATCAAACGAGATGTCTACTCAAAGGAGATTGCTCCGCTTTTCCATACTGAGCAGAGCATCATCATGGAGTATGTGGGCAAAATACGTAAGGATGCGGCCGCACAGAAGGAGAAAGAACGTCTCAGAGGTCAGACATTCCGTGAGACTCCTATAGGCCAACCGTCGGGAAAGGGGAATAATAATCAGCCATATAACAACCAGTCTCAGGGTCAACAACAAGGAAATCAGCAAGTTGGCGGACTGCAGAATAATCAGCCGCAAAACCAACAGCAATATCCTGATGAGCATTACATTCCAGATGATTTTTTCGTCAATCATCCGGATATAACGCCGTCGACACAACAGGGAGGACCGGCTCAGCCACAACAGAAACAAAATGATGTTTTTGATAAGTTCTCTGCAGAATACCTTGCCACACTCAACAAACAGTATGTCGTTGAGCGAGAGTTGATATCTCTAGTTGTCAATTATGGCAGTGTGGAGGTCATTGAGCTTGTTGATAAAGACAAAAAGCCAATTAAGGCACTCAATGTGGTGGAGGCTATTGTATACGACTTCAACAAAGATGAGCTGGAGTTGTCGAATCAGACATTCAAGCTGATGCTGGAGGAAGCTGATAAACTGTTGAAAGGAGACAAGAATGCTGATATTGTGAAGTATTTCCAGAATCATGCTGACAGGGCAGTGAATGAGGCGATAAACAGCATATTGTCTGACGATATTTCTATAGAGGAAAAACTGACAGATGCCGATAGGCAGTTCTGCAAAGAGAAGCGAGATAGAGAGTTGTTCAGCAATCTTCGCAGTAGAATCACCTTGATGAAAATGGAGTGGTATAAAAACCAAAAGGAGTTTTTGCAGTCTGAAATAATAAGTGCATCTGCTGATGAAAAGAACAAAGATAGAGTGAAGGAGTTAGCGGAACAATTCATGAAAGTGGGTACGAAAATCAGTGAAATATCAAGTGCTGAGGGAAGAGTCATCAACCAAAGTATCAAGATGGAGACGCCGTCGCTTTCAAGGTATGAACTTTCTACGAAAGCGGAATTGAGGAAGCAGACCAAAACGAGGGTGAAGAACATGACGGAAGAGGAGAAGAAGAAAGAGAGCGAGGATGTGATGATGAAACTTGAGAACACTCAGCAGTTTAAGAGTGCAAACACAGTCCTTCTTTTCCATTCGTTGCCGGATGAGGTTTGCACACATGGTTTGATTGAAAAATATGCGTCGAAAAAGAGGATACTTCTTCCAGTTGTTGATGGGGAAAAGTGGTACATCCGAGAATATAAAGGAGATTTGAAGACGGGAGAGTATAATATTCAGGAGCCGACGGGAATGAATTTCCACGATTACGACAGCATAGATCTTATTGTGGTGCCAGGCGTCTGTTTTGACAATGATTTAGGACGTGTGGGCAGAGGCAAAGGATATTACGACAGAATTCTGAAGGAGATAAAAGCCTTTAAGATAGGCATTTGTTTTGATTGTCAGTTGCTCAGCAAAGTTCCGACAGACGAGTGGGATGTGAGGATGGATCAGGTGCTGACAGCGACGAGGGAAGTGTGATGTGGAGAACTGCAGTTGACATCGAATGATTAATTCATAATGTCAATCATAGTTGGAAGATGCAAATTTGTTCCGTCGAACACAATAATTCCCGAAAAAAATCGTTGTTATAGATAAAAAAAGCAAAAAAATGTTATTAAAAGGAGAATAAGATGGAATTGTCGGCGGTTGCAATTTTATCTTTTCAACTATTATTACTACTTTTGCTTGCTAATTTAGTGTATTACATTCTGAGATCAGAAGATAAATATGTTAGAAAACAAAATAAAAGACATACTTGTTGGGTTAGTTCTGGCAATACTTCCGATAGTTGTTAGCGCACAGCCTCGTTATATTGGCGAGATAGGTTTGCGTGGAGGTGTTGCATTTTACAATGGAGATATCAATTCATCAAAAGTATTCCGTGACCTGTCACCGGCAGCTGGAGCGTTTTTGCGTTTCAAGGCGAATGATTTTTTGAATTTCAAGATAGACGGTGGTTTTGCCAATCTTAAGTGTGATGCGAGAAATTACACTGAAAATGCGATGCCGGATGTTCCGCAAGACGGAAGTGGCATCTATCCATTTGCTTTTGATAAAAGAATCATGACATTTGATGCGCTTATCATATGGAACTTCTTCAAGTATGGTTTTTCTAATTACGACAAGGATGTGAAGCGTCACACTCCTTATGCGATGCTCGGACCGACAATGTCAATATCCCAAGAGTGGAGTGGAAATGAGTTCAGAGGAGGTATAGCATTTGGAGCTGGTTATAAATTCAAGGTGAGCAATAGAGTGAACATAGGTGTGGAATTTACTATGCACAAACTATTCTCTGACGACTTGGATATTGATGAGTATGATTATTTGGACGACCCATATAAGATGGGAAAAGTTAAATATAAAAACAATGACTACTACTCTCTGTTGATGGGATTCATCTCGATTGATGTGTTCAGAAAGAGAGGTTCTTGCAGATATATAGGAAAATGAGCATAAGAGAAAAGATAGATATGAGCCGTCTGCCAAAGCATGTGGCATTGATCATGGATGGCAACGGACGTTGGGCGAAAGCACAAGGAAAGGAGAGAATTTTCGGTCATCAGGAAGGTGTGGATTCTGTCGACAAGGTGATGGAGGCTGCTGCTGAGCTTGGTATTGACTATATCACTCTTTACGCATTCAGCACAGAAAATTGGAATCGTCCCAAGGCAGAGGTTGACGCACTTATGGAAATATTCGCGTCGGCTATCACCACTTATGCGGAAAAGGCTAAAGAAAACAATGTAAAAATTGTCATTATAGGCGATAAGTCTCGTCTTAACGAGAAGACGATGGCGAAATTGAACGAAGGAATGGCTAAGACGGCAAACTGCACAGGTCTGACGATGGTGCTTTGCATCAGCTACTCTTCTCGTTGGGAAATTATCGAGTGTGTGAAGAATATCGCACGCAAAGCAAAGAACGGTGAAATCAACATTGATGACATCAATGAGGATATGATTTCAGACAACTTGGCTACAAAGGGAATGCCGGATCCTGATTTGCTTATCCGTACAAGTGGGGAGCAGAGAATCAGCAATTTCTTGATGTGGCAATTGTCGTATTCTGAATTATATTTCACGGATATTCCTTGGCCTGAATTTAAGAAGGAACAGTTCTATGAGGCTATTTACAAGTATCAGAACCGAGAAAGAAGATTCGGCAAGACAAGTGAACAGTTGTAATTAAGGAAAGGAGATGAAGATTTACAAAACAATAATCGGTATAATTGCTCTTGTTTGTTCGATGAATGTGTCTGCACAGACGGAAACCGCAGCAGATACATTGAGGAGTGTGACGGATACGATTGCCACTGCTGCAGACACAATGAAAAGTGTGGCAGATACGGCTGTCGCTATTGCTGATTCTAACAGCATTGTAAAGGCACAGACTCAGACAAGTGAGACACCGACTATCACGTATTCCACAACGGCCAAAGTCTATACTGTCATGGAGGTGAAGGTTGTGGGAGCTGGAAACTATGATGAAAAGGTTGTGGCGAACTATTCCGGACTATATGTAGGTCAGAAAATCAAATTGCCTGGAAAGGATTTCTCCAATGCGATCAAACGTTTTTGGAAACAGGGATTGTATTCGGATGTGAAAATCTATGCAACAAAGATGGAGGGTGACAAGGTATGGTTGGAGATAGCTGTAAAGCCACGTCCAAGAATATCAAGCATTTCTTATTCTGGTGTTAAAAAGAAAGATAAGGAGGAGTTTGACAAGTCGATTGGCTTGACTACGGGAAGTCAGGTATCGCAGAACATGCTTGATAGGGCAAGTGGAGTCATCAAAAGACACTATGATTCCAATGGATACCAGAACGCAAATGTCAAGATCAGTTTGGCTGACGATCCTGAAAAAGAGGGTTATGTTATTGTAAATGTTGATGTTGACAAAAAGGAGAAAGTCAAGATCTACAGAATCCATATCGACGGTAATGATAGTGTGCCTGCGCGCAAACTAAAGCATGCGATGAAGGACACAAAAGAGAAACACATTATTCCGAATCTTTTCAAGTCGAAGAAATTTGTGCAGGCAAATTATGATGCCGACAAAATCAACCTTATAGATAAGTATAACGAGTATGGTTTCCGTGATGCTGAAATTGTTTGTGATAGCGTGTATCAATCGCCAAAGAAGCCAAAGAGAGTTGATATCTATATCAAGGTCAATGAGGGAAGACGCTACTATATACGCAATATTGTTTGGGTAGGTAACACAGTTTATCCGGAGAATATGTTGAATGCGACTCTTGGAATGAAGAAGGGAGACGTATACAATAAGAAGCTTATGAATGAGCGTCTGCTTGAGGACGAGGATGCGGTGTCAAGCTTGTATCTCGATAATGGATATCTATTCTTTAATGTGGAACCAGTCGAGGTGAATATAGACGGCGATTCTGTTGACGTTGAGATGCGAATCTATGAGGGCAGACAGGCTGTGATCAACAGTGTTGTTATCACAGGTAATGAAGCAATATATGAGCATGTCATCCGACGTGAACTTGACACAAAACCGGGCCAGTTGTTCAGCAAGTCAAATCTACAGCGTTCAGCCCGAGAGCTTGCTGCATCAGGACATTGGAACCCAGAGAAGATGGACATCCGTCCAGTGCCAGACCCGGAGAATGGAACAGTTGATATTGTTTATAATTTGGAACAGAAGCGTAATGACCAAGTGGAGATGTCGTTCGGTTATGGACAGACAGGTTTCAATGGTACGTTAGGACTTAAGTTCACAAACTTCTCTCTACGCAATATCTTCAATAAAAAGGCATACAGACCATTGCCACAAGGAGACGGACAGCAATTGTCATTGTCATTCACAACAAGTGGACGCAGCTATCAGTCTGTGGGCTTATCATTCATGGAGCCTTGGTTAGGAGGAAAACGACCTATCAGTTTTAGTACATCAATATTCTATTCTAATCAGACATCAATCAGTTCAAGATATGAGATGGATGATTATGTGGACTATTTGAATTCTGGATTTGGTTCATACTCTACAGGTACAGCATATCGTTATGAGGCCGATCCGGATGAATATATCAAAACGGTTGGAGTCTCTGTAGGAATAGGAAAGAGATTGAAATGGCCAGACGACTATTTCACACTCTACTATGAGTTTGCCTACCGTCATTACACATTGAAGGATTGGGAATATTTCACAATGCACAATGGTAAGGCGAATAATCTACGATTTGGTATAACATGGGCTAGAAATTCTATTGACAATCCTTATTATACACGTCGTGGATCATCTGTGTCGTTGACATTGCAGGCGACACCTCCATATTCTAAATTATTCAAGAACAAAACAGCCGACGAACTTCTGTTAAAGAAAGAGGCAGGAAGTTTGTCCAGTGATGAGGTCGATAAATTGAAGCAGGAGTTGTTCAAGTGGGTGGAATATTATAAGACAGAGTTCAAGGCGAAACTGTTCACTCCGCTTTCGAGCAACCAGAAACTTGTACTGATGACACGTGCAGAGTATGGATTCTTGGGTTACTATGATAAGAACCGTCGTTCTCCGTTTGAAAGGTATTGGGTAGGAGGAGATGGAATGTCTGGTTCAAGCGGTACATATGCGATGACAACAGTGACGTTGCGAGGATATGATAATGGTAAACTTACTCCTATTGAACAGTTTTATGCAGGAGACAAAGCTCAATATGCGGGAAACCTCTACTCAAAGTTATCGTTTGAGTTGAGATATCCTCTAATGCTTGAGCAGGCAGCCACAATTTATGTGTTGGCATTTGCAGAGGCAGGAAATGCATGGAAAAACTTCAAAGATTTCAATCCGTTGAATTTGAAACGTTCGGCTGGAGCTGGTGTGAGAATCTTCTTGCCTATGCTTGGATTGCTGGGAGTGGATTATGGATATGGATTTGATACGGATAATGTCAGTGGTGAGAAAGGAGGACATAATTTTCATATCGTTATCGGACAGGAATTTTAATGTGTAACATCAATTGAAGAAAGAAATGAGCAGATTAGCGTCAAAAATATTTGTGGCAATTGTAATGCTTGCTTATTCTGTAAGCAGTTTTGCCCAGTTCGGCGGAGGTAAAGTGGCCATTGTCGACGTGGAGTATATTCTGAAGAATATGCCAATGTATGAGTCTGCCAACGAGCAGGTGAAGCAGATCACAAAGAAGTGGCAGACTGAGGTGGAGCAGAAGCATGAAGAGGCACGTATGCTGCAGAAAAACTATCAGACTGAGGTAGTTTTCTTGTCGGATGAGATGAAGAAGGCAAAGGAGAAAGAGATTTTGGCAAAGGAGAAAGAGGCAAACGACCTTGGCAGAAAATATTTTGGTCCTGACGGAGAACTTTATAAGAAGAAAGAAAGTTTGATGAAACCAATACAGGATGAGGTTTATGTTGCCGTGAAGGATGTGGCAGAGCAGAAGGGATATACCCTTGTGCTTGACAAGACATCTACTGTCGGTATGATGTACTACTCTGCTAAGATTGATATCAGTGATGAGGTTCTAAGTAAACTTGGATACACGAAATGATGATGTCTGGCTTGAAATATTTGTTGTCAACGTTATTGTTGGGACTGACTTTCGCATTCGCGTCTGCTCAGAACACTCATGTCAAACTTGCTCATTATGATGAGGATGAGGTCATCAAATTGATGAAAGAGACGGAGACAGCCGAGCGAACATTGAAAAGTTTGTCTGATCAGTATGAGGCAGAAATGGAGAAGATGGAAGGCGAGTATACTCGTAAGGCTGCTGAGTACCAGAATGAACATTCGTCGTGGGATGAGACAATCAAGAGAGTGCGTATGGAGGAAATTCATACAATAAAACTCAAGATGCAGAACTACTATGACATGGCAAGCAAGACGTTGGCTGACAAAAGAAAAGAACTTTATATTCCGGTCCACAAAAAGATTGATCAGGCTGTGGCAGAAGTCGCAAAAGAGCAGGGATTTCTTTATGTGTGGGACGTGAAAAATTTGAAGTATTGTTCACCACAGGCAGTGGATATCACAAGTATGATAAAAAGAAAATTAGGAATCAAATAAATAATTAAAACGAAATATGGTAAAAAGACTTTTAGCAGTTCTATTGTGCGCTATGCCGCTATTTGCTAACGCACAGGCAGTGAAACTTGGACACCTTGATGTAAATTCACTTTTCTTAAAGTTGCCAGAACTAAAGGATGTTGAAACTAAGTTGAAAGAGGTTCAGACATCGTATGAGACAGAGATGAAGCGTATGGAAGAGGAGTATACTCGTAAGGCTTCAGAGTATCAGCAGAATGTTGCTGCAATGGACGAGACTATCAAGAAGAACCGTGAGGAGGAACTTCTATCGCTACAGGAGAAGATGAAGAATTATTTCCAGATTGCTCAGAATGCATTGCAGCAGAAGCAGGAGGAGCTTCAGAATCCTATCCGTGAGAAAATTCTTGCAGCTATCAAGGCAGTTTCTGAGGAGAATGGATTCACTTACATCTTCGACACAAACGCACTTCTATTCAAGTCAGCGTCTGCAACAGACATCACTGATCTTGTGCTTAAGAAACTTGGCGTGACTAAGTAATTGGCAGTAGATATAGGGAAAGATAATAACAATCCCTGAATAATAACCTGTTCTCTTGTTTCGGCAAGAGAACTGTATACGGAATTAGCTCAGTTGGTAGAGCACTGGTCTCCAAAACCAGGTGTCGGGAGTTCGAGCCTCTCATTCCGTGCTTATAAAACGAATTTGAAGAGACGGTGGGGGCACCGTCTCTCATATTTTTGAAAGGTGACGCTTTCGTCTGTTTTTAATTGCAAGTTATGGATAAGAAGGGTTCGATTGGAGTTTTTGATTCCGGATTCGGAGGACTGACAATTCTGAAAGAGATAATAAAGGTGATGCCGGAATACGATTTCTTGTTTCTTGGCGACAACGCGCGTGCTCCGTATGGTACACGTTCTTTTGACATTGTCTACGAGTATACTCGTCAGTGTTCCAAGTATTTGATGGACCACAACTGTCCGCTTGTGATTCTTGCCTGCAATACAGCTTCAGCAAAAGCGTTACGTACTATCCAGCAGAAGGATCTGCCGATGTGGGAGCCTCAGAACAGAGTGTTGGGAATCATTCGTCCTACAGTGGAGAATATTCTTCAACGTACAAAGACTAAGCATATCGGATTGTTCGGGACAAGCGGAACAATCAACAGTAAGACCTATCCATTGGAGTTTGCCAAGACAGATCCTGATGTTGTGGTAAACGGATGTGCCTGCCCTATGTGGGTGCCATTGGTGGAGAACGGAGAATACGACTCTCCTGGAGCCGACTATTTCATTGAAAAGAAAGTAAACGAGTTGATGGATATGGATCCATTGATAGATACGATCATTCTAGGTTGTACCCACTATCCTTTGCTTCAGCATAAGATTGAGAAATATGTGCCATCCAATGTGGCTGTCGTGCCACAGGGAAAAATAGTTGCCGATAGTTTAAGAGATTATCTCAACCGTCATCCTGAAATGGACGAACGATTATCAAAACATGGGGAGGGAAGATTTCTCACAACTGAATCAGTGGAGAAATTCCAAGCGTCTGCAAAAATCTTTTTGAACACAGATAAGATAATAGCTGCCCATAGAATCATTTTTTGATTCTACAGTTAGTTTATAACGCAAAACCATCTTAGATTTTATACATCTCACCCGTATCATCCTCCGTAAGCTGGATGATACCCCATTTAATACCATCTTTTATTTACATTCTGTTAGTAATAGAGTATTTTGTTAAGGTTGGGAGAACCTAACCCACTTCTGCAGAGTGAGCCTTAGGCAAGCATTTAAAAGTGTTTCGCTTACCCTATGGGGTTGCAGAGGTAGAGAAGACAAGAACAAAAATTTTTAATTATGCTTTTTGTGGAAGATGTGCTTAAATATGGCATAAGGTGTATCTAATTTTGCATTATAATCAAAAAAGGAATATGGAATCACGAATGATTTTGACGTCAGTGTATTGGGTCAAAACAATAAAAAATATGCTGTTTTGGTGTAACTAACAGCCGTTTTGTTGATAACCCGTCGACTTTATCAACAGTGTTGATTTCTACGTCGTGATTGTTAATAAATGCAGATGAGATAATGCAAAAAGATTTGAAAATGGAGTTAAATTTGCATTGTATTTGAAACACAGAAGATACACAATATTACATATACAAACCAAATGTGATACACAAAATTGTTTTGTAAGTCATTGGAAAATAAGTTCTTTGTTTTGAAAAGAGTCACAAGTGATTGCGACTCTTTTTTATTTTTATTCAGTCACGTTTATAATTTTCAAATAATTACAGACTTATAATCGTCGAAATTTCCATAAAAATCGTAATTTTGCAGAAAAGCATTAAAACGAAAGACCAATGTATAAACTATTAGTCCTCGATATTGACGGTACTCTAACAGACTCGGCCAAGAAAATTTCAAGAACCACCAAACGTGCGTTGAGACGCGCGCAGAATAAAGGTGTCAAGATTGTATTGGCAAGCGGACGTCCTACGCCAGGTATCGTGCCTGTGGCTGAAGAGTTGGGATTCGCGGAGCATGGTGGATACATTCTTTCTTTCAATGGTGGAAAAATCATCGATTACAAGACTGGCAAAACAATCTTTGAAAGTGTGCTGCCGGGAGAGATGATTCCTATGCTTTATGAAGATTCCCAAGCAAACAATGTTTCCATTATATCTTATGATGCGACGTCGGTGTTGACAGAGACTCCAGATGATGTGTATATCATCAAGGAGGCTAAACTCAACAAGATGCCAATCACCAAGGTGGAAAGCTTTATTGAGGCTGTGCAGCATCCTGTCACAAAATGTCTGATGACAGGAGATGCGGAACATCTTGCGGAGGTGGAGCAACGTGAAAAAAGCAAGTATGGCGAAAAATTGAGCATCTACCGTTCTGAGCCGTACTTTTTGGAGATAATGCCAAAAGGTATCGACAAAGCTCAGTCGTTGCAGCGTCTTCTTGATCATCTAGGGCTTACAAAGAATGAGATGATAGCCTGTGGTGATGGATTCAACGATTTGTCTATGATCAAGTTCGCAGGCCTTGGCGTGGCGATGAGCAACGCCCAGAAGATTGTGAAGAGAAATGCTGACTATATCACATTCACAAATGATGAGAACGGTGTCGCTCATGTGGTAGACAAATATATTCTTGGGAAAAAGAAGCAGAGACAGCTGGAGTGGAAGAAGAATTTGCGATTGTCTAACATTTCTGCAAAACTGTATAAGTATACCCATCGTCTACAGCATAAATAATGAACTGAACCCTTATAACTACTATTTTAGATTAGATATGAAGTTTTTTAGGAAATATGGTCTTTCGTTGGTGGTGGCATTGATTATCATGAATATGTGTATGATGCCATCTACTAGTGTGCCTTCAATATCTCTGGGAGGCTGGATGCCAGACTTTTTGTGCCCTATAGGTGATTTCGTCAAGGCGAATATAGATAAGTTTGCCCATTTCACATTTTTCTTTGTCCTTAGTTTTGCACTATGTCATGATTTGTGGGTGCAACGAGTTGATTTTTCAACCAACAAAATGAAGTTGTGGGGAATAGTTATTCCGATGTTATATGGCGGTTTGATTGAGATAATGCAAGCGACGCTGACAACCACACGTTCGGGAGATATAGAGGATTTTTTCGCTGATACATTAGGAGCAGTTTGTGGATTTTTCTTTGCTAAAAAATTTGTTCCGAAGTGGTTTGAGCGTGAAAATAATGGAGGGGCAAAATGCAGTTAAACAAATCCTTTAGTCTGTTCCGTTTGATTTAATAGATGAATATTATATTTAGGCGATGGTTTTTATAATCATTGCCTTTTTTATGCCAACGAAATCATAAAAAGGAAACAAATTTAAAATAAAAAAGACGGAAATGACTCCGTCTTCTCTTAGTTGCGGAGGCCCGACTCGAACGAACGACCTTTGGGTTATGAGCCCAACGAGCTACCGACTGCTCCACTCCGCGATCCATTCAACTCATTTCTGAATTGCACTGCAAAAGTAGTGTTTTTCTGCTTTATAACAAACTTTTTGGGGTGTATTTTGCGTTAAAAAACAAAAAAGTTTTGTAATGTATTATGAATCAGATACTTGCTTATAGGGCCAATTTTTCGGTGTTTTTAAGAAAAAAAATGAATATATTTGATGTGTTTTAATTTAGGTATTAGAGCTTTTTTGCATCGTTGGGGATGGCTGAATGAGATATAAGAAGATGTGTTTTATGAGAATAGACACATTGAAACAATACTCCATGTTTATGAAACGATTTTCCGTAGCTGTCTTTGTGTCATGAACTAACTTTGCATAAACACTCGGGAAGATATTGTCCGTTTTGTTGAAGCGTAGGTTTTGGCTGCATGGATATATCGAGTGAAAGAAATGAAATATTTGTAATGTTGATAGAATAAAAATAAAAGGATTATGGATAGAAAGTTACTTAATCTTTACGCAAGTTTGGCGTTGCTTGGTTTAGGAGGCACGGCTTCTGCGGCAATCAGTCAGACTCCTGTAACGGGAAGCACTGATGGAGCAAAGAACATTTATAAATTCTTGTATGATAATTATGGCAAGAATACAGTTTCCGGTGTTCAGACAGGAGACATGGATGGTGCGTCTGCATTGAAGAATCAGAAGGATTTTGCTGCGGTAGTAGAGAAATCAGGTAAACAGCCGGCACTTGTCGGCCTTGACCTTCTTATGCTCACAGGTGCAAAAGAGTCTGAGTCTTGGTATCAAAGTTACACTGAGACTTGTATTTCTTTAGCGAAGGAGCTTTATCAGAAGGGTGGAATTCCAGCGTTTACATGGCATTGGAAAGATCCGAGCCGTGAGACAGAGGAGCATAGCACTAAGGCAAAGTTTGATTTCCGTACTGCATTCAAATCTGGCACGACGGAATGGGACAAGGAGAGTGACGCGTATAAGACAATGATCAAGGATATTGATGCTGTTTCTAATGTTTTCCTAAGACTTCAGAAAGACGGTGTGGCTTGCATCTGGCGTCCGCTTCATGAGGCATCTGGAGCTTGGTTCTGGTGGGGTATAGGCACTGCCGAGGAATATAAAGCTCTCTACAAGTTGATGTACGACAGAATGGTGAAGGAGAACGGTGTCAACAATTGTCTTTGGGTTTGGAATATCGAGAGAGTCAACAAAGCTCCATACGATGAGTCTGTGCTTGAAGCATCTTGGTATCCCGGTGATGAGTATTGCGACTTCATCTCTGTGGATGTCTATAAGAGTGCCGGTGAACATGGTTCATTGTCTGGCTATTACAATAAGATTCAGGATCTGATGGGCTCAGACAAGATGATTGCCCTTTCAGAGAATGGTCCAATTCCAGATGTTAAGAATATGCATGCCGACGGTGCTGTGTGGAGCTGGTGGATGCCTTGGTACGACAGTTGGGGAGACGATAAGTTTATCAGCCAGACTTCAAACTCTGTATGGAAGAGCAATATGGAGGATGAGCGTATCATCACTCTTGAGGATATGAAAGACTGGGGCACATACAAAGGAACGATTATCGTTGACGATCCATGTTCATTGAACACGTCGACTCATATCGAGGCAGAGTGTGCCGATTACAAAGGAGTAGAAGTAGGTTCTGAGGTTTGCTCAGGAGGAAAGGCAGTGTCGGTTCAGGATGCTGACGGATATCTTAATTTCGAGTTTGATATTCCTGCCGACGGCAATTACGACATCATCATTGGTGGAGCTATTCCTTACGATGCTGGTAAAGTGTGTGTTGTGAAATTGGCAGACGGCACAAGTGTAAATGTCACAATCAATGAGAATGGACCACATGCAGTGGGTACTTTCAAGCTAAAATCAGGAAAGCAGACAATCTCGGTAGTCCCTGGATGGACATGGTGGGTAGTCGACTATATGGAGGTGAATCCTGCAGTCGTACAGGAGGTGAAACCATCTGGAATTACGGATTCTAAGGCAACTGCGTCGGCTCAGGCTTTATACAGATTTTTGAATGAGAACTTTGGAAAGAACATCATCTCTGGATTCATGGCAGGAAGTATGGATGGTTCGGACGGAACATTTAAGAATCATGATGACTATAAGGTTGTTTACACAAAGAGTGGAAAATATCCGGCTCTTGGAGGTGTGGACTTCATGAATGCCACAGGACAGAGTGCGTATGGTGCTAATGCTTCGTGGTATACCGACTATACGCAAAAGTCAATATCTCTTATGGAGGATTTGTGGAGTCTTGGCGGTATTCCTGCTTTCACATGGCACTGGCGTGATCCGTCATACGAGACAGATCAGTTCTATTCAAGACAAGAGGGTGGTCAACTAAAAGACGGAGATACAGATTTCGATTTCACTACAGCAATGAATGCTGATGGCACATGGAATGAGGAATCCACAATCTATAAGAATATGATCAAGGATATCGACGTGATTGCGGACTTTTTCCTTGATCTACAAGAGAAAGGTATTGCCGGTATTTTCCGTCCATTGCACGAGGCTTCAGGTGGTTGGTTCTGGTGGGGACGCCAGGGAGGAGCCAATTATGCAAAACTTTACCAGCTTATCCGTCATGAGATGGTAGACGTGAAGGGAGTCCACAATATGGTTTGGGTATGGAATCCTCAGAGTGTCGCAGACACAGACTGGAATCCAGGAGATGACATCTATGATGTGATTTCAATTGATATCTACAATGATAAGTTCGACTACCAGTCAAATTATGTGGTATTCAACAATTTGAAGAAGATGTCTGGTTATAAGAAAATCATCGCTTTGAGTGAGAACGGACCAGTAGTTGACGCAGACGCATGTATTGAAGATGAGGCTATGTGGAGTTGGATGATGCCATGGTATCAGAGTTGGGGAGGTAATTTCGCGGACCAGACATCGGAGGAAGAGTGGAAGAAAGTGATGAATCATGATAAGGTGATAACTCTTGATGAGATGCCAGGATGGGATAAATATACATCTGTAGCGCAGGTTCAGCCAAAGAGTAATGTTGTTTTCTATCCTAATCCGGTGAAAGATAATTTGACAGTGGTTGGTGAAAATGTAAAAATAAAGATCGTTGATGTGACAGGAAGAACGGTTGCTATGTCATCAGTAAACGGACAGGCAACAATTTCTGCCCAATCATGGGGAAAGGGTGTTTACACAGCAATTGTCATGTCTGATCAAGGAGAGGAAGTTTTTAAGATAATAAAGTAAAATTTCTTGACATAAGGATAAAAGCAGGGTTAGAATGCAAATTCTATCCTTGCTTTTTTTATATTTGCATTAAATTTCAATAAAAATAGGCTCATGCGTAGATTCATTTATACAGTTATTGTATTATTTATTGCTGCATTATCGGTTTCTGCAAAACGCAATATAGCTCCTGGAGAGTGGCAGGCGATTCGTTCCTACAACGGAATAACAAGCATTATTCCATCTAAAGAAAAAATATACGTTGTCGCAAATGGTGGTATGTATATTTACGATAAGAAGACAAAGGAAGTTTTGCCATTGTCTACACTCGATGGCTTGAGTGCTTCAGCAGTAGAGAAGGTGGAATATGTGGAGTCTACAAAAACATTGTTTATTATCCACTCCGACATGACAATCGATTTGCTAGTTAACGGAGTGATATTTAGTGATGAGTCTATCAAGGACAGTGAGATAAGCGGAAAGAAAGTAAACAGTCTGAAAGTTGACGGAGATAACGTGTATATTTCTTTGAATGCAGGAATTGTTGTATACAATACAAAAAAGAAAGAAGTCCTTGACACTTATATAATCGGAGACAAAGGAGAATATGAGGCTGTATATCAGACAGTTGTTTTAAATGGTGATATTTATGCACTGATGGCAGATAGAAGTCATTGCTCGAATATGAAGTTGTGTATTTGTAGAAATGGAAAAAATGCAAACGACTTTGAAGTTTGGGAGAGACTGCCTTTGCCTGTATCATGTCCTATTGATTCTGTTAAAATCAAGCAGATGGAGTGTTCGTCTGGTCATGTTCTTATTTTGACAACCGAAGGCTTATATGCACGTCTTGGAGATGGATCGTGGGTGGATGTTAGTCCTAGGGGAATCATTCCTGATACAATACAGGTATATAAAGATAGACTGACGGCAATAACAAGTTGGCAGGTTATTGCTTTTCATAAAGACAATCTTGGAGACATGAAATACAGAGAATGCCAATCAAAATTAGCTGTATATGATGTCGACGAAGATGTTGTGTGGCTTGATAACGAAGGTTTGAGAATGGCTGATCTGTCTGTTGATGAATTGGCGCCTACGGTTTCAGAACCGATTATATTTGAAGGTCCGAGTCAGAATGAATATTATTCTATTCAGGTTTTGGATGGAGAGATCTATTTGACGGGAAATCACGGATATAGTACGCCGGCGGTGGCTGATTATTCCAGAGAAGGGAAGTGGCATTATTTGAGCAAATTCTTGGAGAGAGATACAACTATTAAAGAGAAAAATCCTAAGTATGAGTTTCACTCTGCATATAGAATGTTGGTAGACCCTCTTGATAGAGATCACATTTTTGTGCCTACGTGGTGGGGTCTTCATGAATTCTATAAGGATTCTCTTATGAGGATTTACGACAAATCTAATTCTGCGTTACAGGGAACCAATGCGTCTTCAAGATGTACAAAAGTGGAATGTGCGTGGTATGATGAGGATCATAATCTGTTTGCAACAAATCCGGGTTCGTATGGTAATATGGTTTATGTAATGGATTCTATTGGAGAATGGCATGAGTTGAGACACTCCAAGTTCCTTAACCAACCATCGGCTCGTTTTCATTATCGTACGAAATCAGGAATTGATTTTATTGTAGCCGAGTATAGTCAGCCTGCACTTTGTATATTGGATATGAAAAAAACTCCATTCGACGAAAGCGATGATAAAACAAAAACTATCAGCTCATTTACGTATTTGGAAGATGGTTTAGCAGAAACTTTTCAACCGGTATATATTTTCGCTGTCGAGGAAGATCTTAAAGGAGACATATGGATTGCTACCGATCAAGGTCCGCTTGTCATGAAAAATGTAAAGGGTGTGTTTGATGGTAAAGAAACTTATGTACGTCCGAAGATCACACGTGAGGATGACAGCAGATATGCAGATTATTTATTAGCATCCGATAAAGTGAGAAAAATCCAGGTGGATGGAAAGAACAGAAAATGGATCGCTACAGAAGGTAATGGTTTGTTTTTGGTGTCAGCTAATGGAGACAAGATTTTGGAGAACTTCACAACTAAGAATTCACCTTTGTCTTCCAATGCTGTTATGGATATCGTGTATGAGAAGGAGACAGGTGTCCTTTATATTTTAACAGATACAGGTTTGTTGATGTATGCTACAGATTCATCGTTCCCAGAAGACGATTTCAACAATGTAACGATATATCCAAATCCAGTCCGTTCGGATTATGATGGGGATGTGGAGATTAAGGGATTGATGGATGAGAGTAATGTCAGAATCACAGATCAGCGAGGAATGGTGATTGAGAACGGTGTAAGCAAGGGTGGAACATATAGGTTCTCGGCTCGCAGAAGCGATGGATCCCGTCTGCCTACAGGCGTTTATAATGTGTTTGTCACTACCGCAGCTGATGACGAAGGTATGACTGAGACTGAACATTTGAAATTTGCAATTATCAGATAAAATGGAAAAACTAACATTGATAAAGGTAGGTGGAAAGATTGTAGAGGAAGCGTCTACACTAAAAAGCCTATTGGAACAGTTCTCTAAAATTCCAGGAAACAAAGTTTTGGTTCATGGCGGTGGACGCAGTGCCACACAAGTAGCTGGTCAGCTTGGTATCGAGACAAAGATGGTCGAGGGCCGACGTATCACCGATGAGGCTATGCTTAAGGTGGTGACTATGGTATACGCTGGACTTGTAAACAAAAATATTGTGGCTCAGTTACAGGCTAACGGAATAAATTCCCTTGGATTGACAGGTGCTGATATCAATTATATGAGAAGTGACAAGCGTAAACCTAATCCTATCGATTATGGATTTGTGGGCGACGTGAAGGAGGTGAACACAGATATTCTAGCAGACCTTATCGCTCGTGGAATCGTTCCTGTGCTTTCTCCAATCACTCATGATGGCAAGGGCAATCTTTTGAATACTAATGCTGACACAATTGCTCAGGAGGCTGCCGTCGCTTTGGCAAAGAGATTTGATGTCTCTCTAATCTATTGCTTTGAAAAGGATGGTGTGTTGAAGGATGAAAACGACGATTCGTCAGTTATTCCGTTGATTACAAAGTCTGATTTCGAGGCTTATAAGGCAGACGGCACTATCAGTGGCGGTATGATTCCTAAACTTGACAATGCGTTTACTGCTATAAGCAAGGGAGTAAAAGAAGTGGTGATCACTTCTGCTAATCATATTCTAAGTGGAGGCACAAAAATTAAATAATTCTTGTTGGCGATGAAGATAGTTTTGGCGACAAAGAACAAAGGCAAGGCGGCTGAGTTTGCTTCTATTTTGGGAGACAAGTTTGAATTGATTACTCAGGCAGAGTCTGGAATCACAGAGTCTGCGGAAGAAAACGGGACCACTTATGCTGAAAACTCACGTCTTAAGGCAAAATTCATCTTTGAGAAAACAGGGTTGCCTACAATGGCTGATGACAGTGGTCTTGAGTGTGATGCTCTCGACGGTGCTCCCGGCGTCTACACAGCTCGTTTTGCGGGAGAGGGCGCGACTGATAGCACAAACATCGACAAACTGCTTGCTGTGCTTGATGAGGAGGAAAACCGTAAGGCAAGATTTGTTGCCCATATCACATTGGTGATGGAAAACTATGAGATCCATTGTGAGGGAACTCTTGACGGTGAAATCACAAGAGGACGCAGAGGTACAAACGGATTCGGATATGATCCGGTGTTTATCCCTGAAGGTTACGACAAAACGCTTGCGGAATTGGATGATGAGGTGAAAAACAGTATTTCTCACAGACGTAAGGCAATCGAAAAGATGCAGAAAGCTTTGAGTGATTTGAACCTCAACGTGTGAGTTATTAACAAATGCAGAAAAAAAGAGAAGAAATATTTGTTTTATCCTCTAAAAACTATAATTTTGCATTCCGATTTTCAAGGAATTTGAAAAGCAGATTTTAGAAAATAATTAAAAAAGTAAAATAAGATGAAAAGAACTTATCAACCTTCGAACACAAAGAGAAGAAATAAGCATGGTTTTCGTTCAAGAATGGAGACTCCAAATGGACGTCGTGTACTTGCAGCACGTAGAGCTCACGGAAGAAAGAAGCTTACAGTGTCTGACGAGCCAGCTTTGAAGAGATAATTTGAAGGAAAGCAAAGGAATAGGCGTGGAATGAAAATTCCACGCTTTTTTCGTTTATGTGTTCAAATAGTTTTCGGATTGTTGAAATAGAATGTTCTAACTAGCGAGTAGAAAGACTATTTGATTGACAACTCATTTATAATTCTTAATTTATTAAAATGAAGAAAGTTTTCTTTAGTTTCGTTTGCGTTTTGTCTTTATTGGCTTATGTAGCGTTTGCGGTAGCTCCAGAAGTTGTTGTTAAGATGAAAAACAATAACCAAATTGTAATAGATTTTGATAAAGTCTCTGAGATTACATACGGAGATAAAAAGATTTCAAAAGATGTCTTAAAGGAATTCTTAGGTAAAGGTTCAAAATACAGAACCTTCAAGATAAAAGACTCAGAATTCAGGATGGTTAAGGTAGAAGGCGGCACATTCTTAATGGGTGCACAGTATTATAGATTCGAGGAGGAAAACTATGATGTCTTTGCAATGGAAAATGAACTGCCTGTACATTCAGTTACATTAAGTGACTATTATATTGCAGAATTTGAATTTACTAGTGGTCTTGCTCGTAAGCTTGGATGCTTTTATGGGGCTGGAAGAGAAATGAATATGCCGATAAGAAATATCACACGAACAGAAGCGATGGCGTTAATAGACAAACTTAATGAATATATGCGCGAAAGTGGATAATTGGCAGTAAATGAGAAATTCACATTCCCGACTGAGGCACAATGGGAATATGCTGCAAAAGGTGGCAAATACAGTCAAGGTACTATTTATGCTGGTAGTAATGACTACAATAAAGTTTGTTATTGTCGAGAAAATAGTGATAAATTATCATTTACTAGAATCGGATCTTTTGCTCCTAATGAAATAGGTCTATATGATATGTCTGGTAATGTATTGGAATTTTGTCTTGATCCGTGGGGTTCCTATACTGAAACAAGTCAGGTTGATCCCCAAGCTCCTGGCGAAGTTGCTAATGATGGCAGATATGTCTGTAGAGGAGGAAGTTTTTATACTGTAGCAAAGAGATGTCGTGTCACTCACCGTCATAGTATTTCTCCTAAAGAATCATATAATAGTTTCGGAATCCGTTTATGTTTGATTACTGATAATAAATGATGATGATTTGGATCCAATGTGTTTTACTCTAAATGTGACATTTCTTCGTTTTGGTTTGCATTCGTATTTGT
>CAMJFV010000008.1 GCA_946405045.1 uncultured Bacteroidales bacterium
GGACCTACCGACAATGTCTCCAATCTCTGGAGGAACTCTTCACGATCGGTAAGAGATGCGTTTTGATGGTTGATGGATATATATTGTATCATTATTAAATCCAGTTAGTTGCTTTAATCCAGTCAGTTAGATACTTGATGTTTTGGAATGGAGTGTTTGGCATCACGCCATGACCCAAGTTTAATATCCAACCAGGATTGTTTGCGAAAAATGGCTTGTAGTTCTTTTCCATACAGCTGATAATCTCTTCCTTAGGCGCAAATAGCAGCATAGGGTCTATGTTGCCTTGCAACCCTACTTGAGGATGAACCAACTGTCGGGCTTGGGAGAGTGATGTCTGCCAGTCTATGCTTACGAAATCGCAAAGGTCCGGCGTCACAAGATTTAATCCTGCTCCTAGTCCTTTTGGGAAAAATATGAATGGGATGCCTTTCGATCTGACAGCGTCAGCAATGCGTCTTACAGCAGGAATAAACATTTCCTTATAGATATCCAATGGCATTAATCCAGCGTGGGTATCAAACAGCTGGAAGGCATCAACGCCACGGTTTATCTGCTGTGTCGCGTATTCAATACTGAATTCTGTGACTGCGTCAATCAGAAGTTCAGTCTCCTTTTTGTTCTGATATATGAATTTACGAGCCTCTGGAAACTCATGTTTGAGGCTTGTTCCCTGCAACATGTAGAATAGGGTGGTGAGTGGAGCTCCACAAAAACCAAGTAGTGGAACGTCGCTTTGACGTTTCACTAATTCGATGGCACTATACACGAAAGAGAGTTTGTCACTGTTAGGTGATAAACATTTGTGTGGATTTTGTGCATCAACAAGTGGATTGTGGAAAACAGGACCTCGCTCAGTCCACTCAAGGTCCATGCCCATAGCCGTAGGGATGGTGAGTATGTCACTGAAAATAATCGCCGCGTCGACGCCGAGATCCTCTACAGGAAGCAAAGTCACCTTTGCCGCAAGCTCTGGCGTTGTCATCAGTTCCCGGAAACTGTATTGTTTTCTAAGTTCATTGTAGCTTGGAAGAATACGTCCAGCTTGTCTCATATACCAAACCGGTGGTCTGTTGTGGTCTTTGCTCTTCAATGTTCTTATAAACACGTTGTCCATGAAATGTATTAATTATAATATGCAAAGGTCATCATATTTATTGAAATATGCAAAAATATTTGCATAAACAAGAATCTCTACAGTTTGAGCTTCAGCGAAAATTCAAGTGAGTTGTCGCTATGTTCATATGTCACGTCTTCTCTGATCGGAGGCAGGACACTTCGATAGTCAAACTCATAGATGATGCTTAAATACAGGATAGAGACGATCTTGCATTCAAGTTCAGTCTCATTCTTGATCAGATAGTCATTGAAGTCGTTAATATTCGGTTGGTAGAAGATTTTCTCTATGAGATGTACCGACTCTCCGATCTTTTGCTTCATTTTAGGTCGCAAGGAGAGACGGAATGCCTGGTCATCCAAGGTTTTCTTATCGTCTGTGTAGTCGACGACGTCGTAGATGCCTGCCAAACTGATGGAATATGCGTTGACTTTGGGTTTGGAGTAGATATTACATTTCACTCCAGCCACAGCGTCGAGTCTGAAATTGTAGCCTTTATATGTGTTGTGTATGTATTCGCATGCCAATAGAGGAGACCATTTTCTGTATTGTATAAAGTCTAGTTTAAGACTTGATTCAATGCCGTTGTTTTTTGTCTTGTGGTCACTTTCTGCAAAGACATATTTTCCCGACAATTCGAAAGAAACGATACTGTCATCAGTTGCGACACCTCCCGTCGCCTTGATATCAGTCTTATCGATATTTCCAGAGCTTAGAGTTCCTCCTGCTGAAAGGAAGCCGGAAATCTTTTTCTCTTTCTTTTCCGCATTTGCATTTTCTTCTTTTTTAGCCTCTTCTGCGTTAGAAGCCATAGAGCAGAAGAATAGAGTCAACAGAATCAGGAATAAATGTAACTTATTCGACATGAAATAGATTTTTATTTTTTGCAAAGATAGTGAATTTTGTCGATTGAACCCATAGCGGATTATGGCTTTGCAATCCCATATCGTATCCTTCAAATGAATTTTCAATAAATGAAACCGAACATTTTTACATTTTTGCACGATAGAGTATGCAATATTTGCCAAAAATTGCACGATAGAGTATGCAATTTTCTGACAAAACTGCATGATGCACCATGCAATTCATGTGGTAAGTGTCCGATTCAAGCACTGAAAAAAGGAAAAGTGTATTTTTTGAGTGCTATTTTTCCTACATTTGTGAAACAATAATTAAAATCAACGACATGAAAATTAGACATATTATAGTTGCGACGTTGCTCGCTTTATCTGTGGCATCTTGTTCTACAAAACAGACTCCGATCGATCGTTTGACTCAGTTGAGTGAGCAGCTCGACAAGAGCGACGCTAAATACTCTGAAGAGGAGTGGGTGGCTTTGGGAGCTGAAATTGAGGAGATTGAAGAGGAGATACAGAAGAATAAAAGCCAGTATACAGAGGAGGAACTTCAGGAGATCAACCGTCTTAAAGGCAAATGTTTGGGTAAATTGGCTAAGAAGGCGGCAAACGATTTCGCAGGTGAGATTGGTAATTTCCTTAAGGAATCAGAGGGCATGTTGGATGGTTTCATGGATGAGATTAACAAGGGGAAAGAGGAATAGTTGGAGGTTGAGAGGTTAGAGAAGACGTGGGGAATAACAAACTGTCTTTATGAAACAACTGAAGTCTGACATATTAATACCCAAGGAGAGATTCAAAATCATCAATTCTACAGTCACAGACTTGGGGACAAATAAAGTGTGTCCAAGTGTTATGATTGTAAACAAGTTGCTTCTGAATTTCAGACAAAAGGAAGCGTTTGCTTGGGGTTGCCAGATAACCATCTGTTTGACGGAGCTTTTAGAAAATGGACTCCCCACCAAGGAGTCGGAAGCAAAGGTGAATAATCTTCAGCGTTTGATTGACGGAAAGATTAAGGAATCTGTCGAATCTCCTAACGCACTGTTTGTTTTAAAAGATATACATAACGGAATTTGTAAACTTTATTATCAGGTTAAAAACACCAAATCTGCCAAACGAATCCTGAAAAGACTGATCAATCAGAATCCGGTTGATTTGGAGTGGGATTATGAGATATGTTACGACGAGGAGTGGGCTGACACTGAATGGGTTTGGGATTATTTTAAGTCGCCTTGGCACACTGTGGTGAAGTATCGTCCTGAGTTTTACAATGAGCAAGGCCATTACACAAAAGACGAGTGGACAAGCATCTGTGATGTGGATAAGGAGTATGATGGACACAAGTTCACGCTCAAAGAGTATATTGAAGTGGAGAGCAATTACGTCAACTTTATTACAGATCTTATGGAATCTTCTGAAATGGAGTTTGTGGCAGTCCGTCGTTTTAATCTCTACGATAGTATCTCCAACCAAATAGCTAAGGATAAACGGTTTTGTGAAATAAACGAGCCTCTTAAGGATTTAGACAAGACTCTCAAGAAAGGACTCAGGATACACAGATCGAAAATAGGAAATTATATCAGAGCTTGTTTACGGGAATTGGCAGGTATTTCATTTGAAAACAGGGGCAAAGGTTTTGAGTTTGATTTCGGTTACGATTACTATATGCACATTCGTAGCTCATTGCCAGTTGAGCGATTGAATCAAATTGCCAGACAAAATGATTTGTTTTTAGATCCAAGATAGGGGAAAGTAGGATTAACAGAAAACGCACCGATATAAAAACAACTCCGTTGTCGGTGCAGGAAAACATGTCATAAATGACATTGAAAACAGCCTAACGCAGAAAATAAAACGTAAGAAAACATGCGGTTTTCTACTGTTTGTTTTTTTTCGTTTTGGGTTTTCTAAAACAAACCAGTTTGTGGGTTTTCCAAGCATTTCAATATATAAATGCTGTTTTCTGTTTGAAATCATTTAAACTAAAAAGTGGAGAAACTTTCTCATTGATTTAATTCAATTCGACAGAATAAAAGTTTGGATTATACACTTTTTCAATATCTTTAGTATTTGTTATTTTGTTCAACTCGATTAGTTTTTCGCCTTGAGTCATACCTTGCATTCTAAAGTGGTCAAATTCGACCACTTTAATTTTTTGGATTATGCATTAACATTCACTACTGTTATTTCTGAATCATCTACTGTTATCTTAGCCATTTTCCTTATCATAAATAGGCAACCCATTCGGATTGCCTATTTTTAATTTTTATTTAGCATTTAGCATTTAGCATTTCTAATTTATCATTCTCCAAGTTCTCCCTCGTCGTATTTCTGATATAGGAAATCGTTGTAAGGGTAACGCTGGATATGAATCTCTTTAACTTTATCGTAGAGCAGTTTCTTGAAATCTTCAAGATTCGACTTGTCTTTTGCTGAGATGAAAATGCAGTTGCAATTGTTCATCTTTGCCATCCACATCTTCTTCAAATCTTCAAGAGAGTAGTTCTCTCGTTTGATTGGAGTAAGGTCGTCTTCCGCCTTCTCTATGTATGTGAACGCATCGATCTTGTTGAATACAAGTATAGTTGGCTTCTCTTCTTTATTGATCTCCGACAATGTCTTCTCCACCACTGCAATCTGGTCTTCGAATGTAGGATTTGAAACGTCTACCACATGCACAAGCAGATCTGCTTCTCTCACCTCGTCAAGTGTACTTTTGAAACTCTCAACAAGGTCTGTCGGCAATTTGCGGATGAATCCGACTGTGTCTGACAGCAAGAATGGAAGATTTTCCACTGTCACCTTTCTTACTGTGGTGTCGAGTGTGGCGAAAAGTTTATTCTCAGCGAAGACGTCGCTCTTGGAAAGCATGTTCATGATTGTGGATTTGCCGACGTTGGTGTAGCCAACAAGTGCCACACGTACCATCTTTCCACGGTTCTTGCGTTGAGTGCTCTTCTGTTTGTCGATCTCCTTCAACTCTTCCTTCAAAAGGGATATTCTGTTGAGGATGATACGACGGTCGGTCTCAATCTGCGTCTCTCCTGTACCACGCATACCGATACCTCCCTTCTGACGGTCCAAGTGAGTCCACATTCTTGTCAGTCGGGGCAACAGGTATCTGCACTGTGCCAATTCCACCTGTGTCTTCGCGTGGGCTGTCTGGGCACGCATGGCGAAGATGTCAAGGATCAAAGTTGTACGGTCGAGAATCTTGACTTTCAATTCCTTCTCGATATTGCGTAGCTGCTTTGGCGACAACTCGTCATCAAAGATCACAAGGCTGATGGATTTCTCCTCGTCTTCCTCGTGCTCGATGATATAGTCTCTTATCTCCTCAATCTTACCGGGACCAACGTAGAAGTTGGAGTTGGGCTGAACCAGTTTCTGGATGAAGAAACGCTGTGGATAAGCGCCTGCTGTCTCCGCAAGGAAAGCCAACTCGTCAAGATACTCCTTTGCCTTCTGTTCCGACACTGTCTGTGTGGCAACTCCGACAAGGATTGCTCTTTCGTCGAATATTTCAGTTTTTACTTCCTGCATTTCTGTTACTCGTTTTCTTTTTCTTTGATAGCGGCACGTACAGCAGCGTCGATCTCCTCCATCAAATCTGGATTAGCTTTAAGGAACTCCTTAGCTGCGTCGCGTCCCTGAGCGATCTTCTCGTCGTTGTAGCTATACCACGAACCGCTCTTCTTGATGATTCCGTACTCCACACCGTAGTCGATCAACTCTCCTGTGTATGAGATACCCTCACCGAACATGATATCGAAAGATGCGCTGCGGAAAGGAGGTGCCACTTTATTCTTTACGATCTTCACCTTAGTGCTGTTTCCGATCACCTGGTCACCATCCTTGATAGCCGATGTACGACGGATATCGATTCTGACAGAGGCGTAGAATTTCAGTGCGTTACCACCAGTTGTTGTCTCTGGATTGCCGAACATCACACCGATCTTGTCACGAAGCTGGTTGATGAAGATACATGTTGTGTTTGTCTTGTCGATAGTGGCTGTAAGCTTTCTCATCGCCTGGCTCATAAGACGAGCCTGCAAACCCATTTTTGAATCACCCATCTCACCTTCGATTTCGGCTTTTGGAGTTAGGGCTGCCACAGAGTCGACAACAACCAAATCAACTGCGGATGAGCGGATCAACTGGTCTGCGATCTCAAGAGCCTGCTCACCATTGTCTGGCTGCGACATGACAAGATTGTTGGTGTCTACACCAAGTTTCTCCGCATAGAATCTGTCGAATGCGTGCTCCGCGTCGATGATAGCTGCGAGTCCACCTGCTTTTTGAGCCTGAGCGATTGCGTGGATGGCAAGAGTAGTCTTACCAGACGACTCAGGTCCGAAGATTTCGATTATTCTTCCACGTGGGTAACCGCCTACGCCAAGAGCAAGGTCAAGGCCGATCGATCCTGATGGGATCACTGGTACGTTTGTTGCCACATGGTCGCCCATGCGCATGATCGAACCTTTACCGTGGTCCTTCTCTATCTTTTCCATTGCAAGCTGCAATGCCTTTAGTTTTTCTGCTGATGGAGCGATTGCTCCGTTGGTCTTTTCGTTTCCTTCCATTTTTTTACTGTTTTAAAAAACTAATTCTAAGTATTTGCTTTGTCTGTTCGTCTATCCTGAAACGGTTGTCTGTGCGATGGCCTACCACCCAGATTATGTCGCCACACTTGCCGTCTGTCAGGACCCATGTATTTTCTTTTTCAAATAAACTGAATTTCTGATCCACAAAGAAATCACTGAGTTTCTTCCTGCCTTTCATGCCGAATGGACAGAAAGAATCCGCCTGTTTCCACTTCCTCAAAACTAGAGGGAAAGTAAGTTTCTTATAGTCGATGCAGCAAACGGATTTGTCTTTCACGATGGTGAAACTGTTGCTGTCGAATATCTCAGCCATGAAATTGAGATGGAGATTGAAGAAAGCGGCGACGTTGCGTATCTCGTATTCTTCAGGTTCATCCGCATATATGTCGTCGTCATCTTTACGCAACTGTATGAAGATTTTGTCTCTGTCTCTCAGAGCACGTATTCCAGAAGCGGAATAGAACTGTTTGCCCGAAGCGTTTTCTTCAAAGATACATGTGAAGATATTATATACTGTCGATGCTGAAAAGCAGTATGGTTTCAGTATCTCATATAGTACGTATATCGGTTCGGGTGCTGTACGTATCTTTTCAATGTCCAGCACATCCATGCCATCTCTGTGTTCAACGATCTCACTACGTAGAATCTCCACGTAGTGCATCACGAAATTCTGTGCGCGTGTGAGGTTTTCGATGCTTTGTATAGTCGACGAGCGGAAACTTGGATTGATGGTTTCCAATGCAGGAATGATGATGTTGCGCACCTTATTCCTTACATATACCACTTCACTGTTGGTGCTGTCTTCAACGTAGTCGAAACCGTTGTCGTATATATAGTCGTTGATGTCGTTGCGAGTGATACGGAGGAACGGGCGGACGATATTGCCGTTCTTGGCTTTTATACCTGTCAAACCATGCAAACCAGTGCCTCTGGTCATGTTGATCAGGAATGTCTCCACCACGTCGTCGGCATGGTGAGCCACCGCTATATATTTGCATCCCGTCAATTTGAGCAGGGAGTCAAACCATTCATATCGCAATTCACGAGCTGCCATTTCGATGGAAAGCTTGTTTTGACGTGCATACAATTCCGTGTCGAAATCGATGGAATAGAATGGCACATCCATATCCTGGACATGTTTTGTCACAAATTCGCTGTCTCTGTTGGATTCCTCACCACGAAGGTGGAAATTGCAGTGAGCGACGACGATATCATAACCTAAACGATAAAGCACGTGAAGAAGAGCAATGGAATCGCGTCCACCGCTCACACCGATAAGAATTTTGTCCTTTCTTGTGAAAAGAGCCTCTTTTTCGATAAATTGCTTTACCTTCGTCTCCATAACGGAAATCTTAAGTAGATATAAGTTTAGTTGTCTGCGTTTCTAACTATGCTGACGGTTCCTTTCAGCTTATAATTAGTGCCATCCACTCCTTTGGCTTTGACTACATAGTAGTATGCTCCGATTGGAGCTTCGTGGCCTTTGTGTGTTCCGTCCCATCCCACTGTGATGTCTTTTGACTCATACATCAGCTTGCCCATAGTGTTGTAGATCCAGATCTCATACTCTTTGATGGAAGTATAAGTAGGGCGGAATTCATCGTTGTATCCGTCGCCATTAGGAGTGAACACGGTAGGCATCAGTAGATATGATGTTTTCACTTTGAATCCTGCTACAATAGTGTCTTTGCATACGCTGTTGTCGCATGTAAGCACAACGAAATGAGTGCCATAGTCTTGAATAGGTACTTGTTCAACGGTCATGTCATTGTAGAACCTGTTGTATCTGTTGCGGAATGTTCCGGTAGAGTCGTTGAAGAAACACCATTCGTATGATGCATCCACTGTGTCCGCAGGTGTATTGTCAACAGAATTACGTTCTATATTAATGTTTAATGGACCAGAGAACATATAGTTTCCGACATTTGTTTTGGCCTCTTCCAAAGTTCCGAACACCAATTTCTCATCACCTCGTTTTTCTGTGTTGTGAGGAATTGCTTCACCATCTACTGTGAGTTGTGCAGTGGAAAAAGGAAGTAAAGAGCGGAAAGTGTCAGAGACGTATTCATATTGAGAGAATTTATCTTTCAGTTTGAATACGGTATGTCTTTTAGGCTTTGGGACAAACAGAGTAGAGTCGTTGTTGACACCAATGACAACAACTTCTATTGGTTTGTCTTTGATATTTATGCCATCAGCCTCATAATCTTCATAAGTCAGTACAATGTTGTCTTCGATTTTGACAGTTTCGCCTCTAGCATTGATGTAAGAGTTGGCATACACAAGATTCGAAAATTTCACTTTCAAGTCTGGGCCACAAATGAGGTTGTTTATAGTGTCGTAATCACAAACCTTGACTGTCGGCGCCACTGCAGTCTTTTTTATGTAGCACAAATAAACCTTGTTTGTATTATCTTTCTCGTTGTCTCCGTCTAAAGTATATAATAGAGAGTAACATTTGTCTGTGCCGATCTTGACAGAAGTCCCAGTCACTTTAACGGTGTCTTTTCCTGAAGCCAGTAGAACGTTGCGTATTTCTGATTCTGTCTTGTCTGGAACCAGATTTATGTTTGCACTGTCTGCTTCACCCACGAAGATTAGTTCTCCAGACGATCCTTCCTTGTATAATGTTGTGGAGTTATCGACTGGATTGAAAGAAACTGCTGAGGCCGTAAATATTGCCAAAGCAGCAAAAATATTAGCGACGAAACGTCTTTTATTCATTAGCGTAATCTATTGAGACTTCTGATTTTAGCTTCGTCCACTCCGATTGCTTTGATAGCAAGAAAATCCATTAGCAAAGAACCAACAGATAGGAAAGTAGCCCATGTAATGGAAATTTTATATCCGTCAAAATTGTCCATCGCCACATAAACTGCGACGGTAGCGCTATTCAAAAGGATAAGTATAATAGCTAAAGCTATCACTCTCATCTGACACACTCTTTTCTTATACAAGAAAATAGAGCCGAATGTTAGAAGCATTATGATAATATGAATTGTCATCGTGACAGGAAAATCCATCACTGAATAACTACAAACGTCAACAGTCTCCGCATTAAAAAATCTTATACAATCATTACACGCTACAAATAGCAAAAAAATGACGCTGATAAATAGATAAATTGTCTGTATTCTCTGAATCATTTTTATAAAGTTTAAACCTAGTAGCAAAAGTAAGAAAAAAATATAAACAAATGCAAAATGTTATGTTATTTTACACATTTGTAATCTTTTATGTATATTTTCTGCATTTTTATTCGGTATCTCTACTAGAATAGGGAGAAATAGGCTGTTTTCTTACTTTTTATTCATTTATTGTTGTGATATCCTAATAATTATGTAAAATAAAAAACAGCAACCGTTGGAATGGAAAATCCAACGGTCGCTAATTCTTAATTTTTAACTCTTATTTTTTAATTAAAAGTTTATTCGTGTCCGTAGCTGCTTCCGTCGAAACAGTGTGTGCAAACACACTCTTTAGGAAGACCTATTGCCTCGATGATGTTTTCAAGAGTGTTGAACTTCAATGAATCCATGCCCAAGCGTGTACGGATCTCGTCTACCATCTTGTTGTAGCGTTCTGTGCCAGGAGTGATGTACTCGTCGATGTGGGCATCCATGTCTCCACCTTCAAGCTCCTTCACGATACGGCGAGTGATTAGTTCAAGCACTGACTTTGAAGCGGAGAAGTTGATGAATGGGCATCCGTAAAGCAACGGTGGACAGCTGATACGCATGTGTACCTCTTTAACACCGTAGTCGTATAGCACCTTGACATTGTCTCTCAACTGTGTGCCACGGACGATTGAGTCGTCGCAGAACATAGCCACTTTGTCTTTCAAAAGAGCTCTGTTTGGCACAAGCTTCATGCTTGCCACAAGTTCACGCATCTTCTGGTTTGTAGGGGTGAACGAACGAGGCCAAGTAGGTGTATATTTCACGATGGCACGACGGTATGGCACACCAAGACCGTTGGAATAACCAAGAGCATGGCCGATACCAGAGTCTGGAATTGCAGCCACATAGTCTGGTTTCACATCGTCGTCCTTCGACATAAGCAAGCCGCTCTTCACACGGAATTCATCCACATTGATATCCTCGTATGTTGAAGGTGGGTATCCGTAGTAGATCCACATGAATGAGCAGATCTGCATCTTCTTCTCAGGTTTGCGTAGCTGCTCGAATCCGTCAGCTGTGATAAGAACGATTTCGCCCGGACCGATGTTGTAGACAGGCTCATAGCCAAGGTTAGGATAAGCCACTGTCTCTCCAGTCACTGCGTAAGCACCATCTTTCTTTCCGATCACAAGAGGAAGACGACCATATTTGTCACGTGCCGCAATGATTCCCTTTTCAGTAAGAAGAAGCATTGTGCATGAACCTTTGATGGTGTTGTAGACGCGTTCAATTCCGTCTACAAAATTTGTTCCTTCTGTGATAAGCATTGAGATAAGCTCAGTCTGGTTGGTGTCACCGCCGCTGAACTCAGCGAAGTGGTGCTTGCGGTTGAGTAGATCTCCCTCTATTTCCTTAAGATTATTGATTTTCGCAACAGTTGCCACTGCGAATCTGCCAAGGTGGCTGTTGACGATGATTGGTTGCGAATCTGTGTCGCTGATTACTCCGATTCCGGAATTGCCACTGAATTTTTCAAGTTCTGGCTCAAATTTCGTTCTGAAATATGTGCTTTCCAAATTGTGGATAGATCTCACGAATCCCTTTTCAGAAAGAGTCGCCAATCCACCACGCTTTGTGCCAAGATGCGAATTGTAGTCTGTTCCGTAGAACAGATCTTTCACGCAATTGTCTTTGCCGATAGTACCAAAAATGCCACCCATTTGTATTGTCTTGATGAAACTGACCGCAAATTTAGTGATAAAAATTAAAAAGATGCCGTCAAACATCGTTTTTTTGAAGAAGACGGTGCTTTTACGTTTCTAACTGGTTGAACGACAAAATATCAATCCTTTGTATAATCATTGTCCGTCGTTTATCATTCTAGAATAATTTAATAATTTTGTATCCGATAATAAAAAAAAGACGAAACCTACGAGAAGAGATGAAAAAGAAAATCATAGCGATAATAGTGGCAATAGTTTTGATTATACCTGTAAGTCGTGGATGGTATGAATTTCTTCTCGATAATTTTTTTGATGCGGAATTAGCCTCATCCACACAATTGAAGTTTAGGAAAATATCAGATACGGAAGTGGAAGTGGTGGGATATGATTCTTATTTGCATGGAAGTATAACAATCCCAGAGAAAATACGGATAGGATTATATGAATATAAAGTGGCAAGCATCGGAGTAGAGGTTTTTTCTGGTTGCAGTAGTTTGACAAGCATTAAGATTCCAGAAGGAGTGACGAGCATCAAATCTTCTGCGTTTTTGGGATGCAGCAGTTTGACCAGCATAGATATCCCGGAGAGTTTGACCAGCATCGGAATTTATGCTTTTTGGGGATGCAGCAGTTTGACCAGCATTAAGATTCCTGAGGGTGTGACAAGCATCGGAAAATGGGCTTTTGATGGATGCAGCGCTTTGACAAGCATAAACATTCCTGATGGTGTGACTAGCATCGGAAGTTATGCTTTTGAGGGATGCAGCAGTTTGACCAGCATAAATATTCCTGAGGGTGTGACGAGCATCGGAGAAGAGGCTTTTTGGGGATGCAGCAGTTTGACCAGCATAAAGATTCCAAAGAGTGTGACAAGCATCGGATATAAGGCTTTTTATGGATGTAGCAATCTTGAAATTGTAATTGATAATTCCGAGAATAATGTGAAGGTTGGAGAATTAGCATTTGAAGGTTGCAAATCAGTGAAATGGTTGAAATAAAGTCTCAACACTTCCTCCGAAGGATTCAATTCCCATCCACCATCCATCATCCACCATCCACCGCCCTCCGTCCTCCATCCATCATAATTATGGTTAATGATTTTCAAAATAACCTGTAAAACTAATTGGTTGTTGGAAAATTCAATAATTTTGTTTTTGATGATTATGGCGGTCGACATTTGTGAAAGAATGGAAGTGATATGAAAGAGAAAATACTTGCGATAATTTTTGCACTTGTGATGATCATACTGGCTGGCAAAAGCTGGTATGGTTTTATTGCCAGCTACTTTTTTAAGATTGAGTTGGCATCTTCCACTCAATTGAAATTTAAGAAAATATCTGAATCAGAAGTTGAGGTGACAGGTTATGACTTAGGTCTGGAAGGAAACCTAAAAATTCCAAAGAAGATACTGATAGGGTTAGATGTTTATACTGTTGCTGGTATTGGAGATGTAGCATTTAATGGCTGTAAAGGTTTGAAAAGTATAAAGATACCAAAGAGTGTTTCCAGTATTGGATATAGTGCATTTAGTGGTTGTAGCGGTATGGAAAGCATAGAGATTCCAAATAGTGTTAAGAAGATTGGATATAGTGCATTTTTGGGCTGTAGCAGATTAAGTAGTATAAAAATTCCAGAGGGTATAACTAGTGTTAGTGGAGAAACATTTTCTGGTTGCCGTTATTTGCGCAGTATAAAAATCCCTGATGGTGTGACTTGGATAGGGAATAAAGCATTTTCAGGTTGCAGCGGTTTGGAAAGAATAGAAATTCCACATAGTGTGAAATGGATAGGATATGGTGCATTTTCAGGCTGTGGCGGATTAAGTGGTATAGAGATTCCCCAAAACATAACCTGCATTAGTGATGAGGTGTTTTCTGACTGTATAGGATTTAAGACAATAGAGATACCCAAGAGTGTAACAGGCATCGGAGCACGTGCGTTCAGTGGCTGTAGAAGATTGACCAGCATAGTGATACCAAAGAGCGTGACAAGTATTGGAAATGGGACATTTTCAGATTGTAGAAGTTTGATTAGTATAGATGTCTCATCAGAAAATCCTAAATATTCAAGTGTTGACGGGGTGTTGTACAATAAAGATATGACAGAAATAATCTTTGTCCCCAAAGGAATAAAAGGAGCTTTCTTTATTCCATCTGGTGTCACAAGGATAGGAGAACGTTCATTTGAAGACTGTAACGATCTGACCTATATAAAGATTCCCAAGAGTGTGAACGATATAGGGGATTATGCGTTTTCTGGCTGTAAAGATCTTGGTGTTGTAATTCTATCTAATGAAGTACATTTAGGAAAAATGTCTTTTGATGGATGTAAATCTGTGACATACGTGAAATAATTTATTCCACGCAAATCTCCTTTGAATCACTACTTTATTTCTTTAAGATTCTCTTCTTGTGTGAACTTATGGAATCGCAACGGTTCTTTCAGACCATATTAAGGATTCCATTGTTCCACATTAGTTTTCTCTGGTCTTGCATTTTTGCCGTCGTCAATCTTTTCGTATGAGTTAGTGCTTGATTTCTTATTGTCTTTTGCTTTTCCTGTTCTGGCCTTGCACTCGCTTTGTGTCTCGACTTTTGGTCTTGAGTGACGGACTCTATAGCGGATCTTGTTTTTCTTCTCGAATCTGAATGGATAAGCGATAGTGAGTTGAGGGGAAACCCATGAAGAGATCTTTCTTTCTCTTGGTGCCTCATTTGTGACGTATTCTACTGTCGTTCCATCTTCTGTGATTGTTTCCGTCTCATCATTTCCTACCTTCTGCACATTATATTGTGGATAGATGACGTAACCTAAAGCACATACAAGGCATTTGCCTTCACGTAGAGGTATTCGTCCGCCAAAATAAAAGTCGACGTAGGGATAAAGTTTGTCTTCACAGTAAGCCACACCGCCAGACTGGGCTATGGTGAGAATGTTTTTTCTGCCGAATGTCCATCTTACGTTGACTGCGGCAGGAAACGCGAAGAAGTCGTTGAGCATATACATCGCTCCGACCTTTCCACCTACGAAGAAGTAGTTTGTGATCTGGGCTCCTGGAGTCGCGAAAAGTCCAAACGCAGGTTTTTTCTCACCTGTGGTGTCGGCAAGATCAGCGGTGAGCATGAAGTCACCGTAGAGTCTGAATCCGGTTTTTTCTTTTGGCAGAGCCGAATGTTTTGAATATGATGAACGTGGATCTTTAGCCATTGATGTGAACACACTGCACATCACGACCACCAACGTCAGAATTATTCTTTTTAGATTCTCCATGTTTTCTTGCAAGTTTCAGTTTGCAAATATAATGTATTTATGTTCTTGTTTGGCATTTAATTGGAAATTAAATAAAACAATAGAAATCCGTGGCGTCAATATTGAATGATTTGCAAATTCAGGCATCTCATTTCAGTTTGGCTATAGCCTTGCGACATTTCTGCTTGTCTTTTTCTGTCAGTTGAGGCTTTATCATCGTTCCTCCTCGTTCTATCTCCTTGACGATTTTGAACCCGGCATAACGGCTTATTTCACGCATGGCGCGGATAGCACCACGTGATTGTTTGAACCAGATGTTGAAAGGCCAGGGTGTGGTGCAGGTGCTGACAAGAATACATTTCTTGCCTTTCATCAATGGCTCAGGAAAACGTGGAGTGTCGTGCATCATTCCGTAAACCAGACGGTCGAACAATACTTTCATCTGTCCGGGTATGTTGCCCCAATAGCATGGAGATCCCATGACGATGGCATCCGCCCAACGTAGTTTTTCCAATACACGTACAGTGTCGTCTTCTGGCAATACACATTTTTCTTTGGTACGGCAAGCCATACAGCCGATGCAAGGTTTCATTTCCAAATCCATTATATTCACGCTCTCCACCATCATATTTTTCGACTCTGCCTCATTTCGCATTATGTCGAGCATTTGTTAAAGGAAACTATTTTTGAGATGTATGTTGCAATCGAATTTGATGTGATGAGTTTATATATTTTCGGCTCCCTCGGTTTCAAATGGTAAAAAAGTGCTAAAATGATTCTTCAATTTAATCATTGCATTTTGCTTATTTGTTGATGCTTTTGGGAAGGATTTCCCTATAATCCTTGCATGGAAAATAAAATTATAATTTTTGTAATTTAATTTAAAATATTCCTTTGTATTGATCAGTTGTTCTGCGGCTTTTTCGTAATTTTGGCCTTTGAACTCGACCAAGTATAAACGATTATCATCTACCAAAAGCCCTCCATCACATTTGTTTATTTTTTTGCTTTTAATCAATTTTCCATCTATTTCTAGGCGAATACCAATGTGATTATTTGGATTTTCTGCTGTCCATTTTCTTTTATGTTCTCCTTTCAATACAAAAGATTTGCGTGTGTCGTTGCTCAATGTGGCATCATCTGGAAATTTCGGATCCGTGATTTCTATTCCATTATTCTGAATATTCATCATTAGTTTCATTTTCGGGTAATAAATCCAATAGCTCGCCAAAATCGGAATTGATTTTTTCTGAACAGCTATCAATTTCATCAGCATTAATCAATCTTGTTTCTTCATCTTTAATATTGAATATTTTGCCATCGCTAAATTTGAATGCGGAAACATCTGTAAAATCAACTCTTTTTCTTTGTCCGTAATCATTTATTTCTTTTCCTGTTTTATTGAAGACGTCTTCTGCTAAAATGGAATTATTTAGCGTTGACAAGATATAAGGAGAATGAGTTGAAATTATTAGTTTGTTTTCCCTTTTAGCATTGTTGTATTCAAGCAAAGTGTTTATCACTTTTTGCTGTGAAATAGGGAACAGATTTTGCTCAGGCTCCTCTACAATGTTTATGAATGACGACGGAATATATTTTTTTAATTTTTCATCCAACAGAAACTCGTCCTCTTTATTTTTCAGAATGCCTTTGCCGAAAAGGCATACTTGTGTGAATTTTTCCAAAAGGTTTGCATTTTCTTTTGCAAAATCATTCTCTATTTTCTTTTTTAGATTATTATCTAGTGTTTGCACTTTTTCATAAATGTCATTTCTTACTTCATTCATCAAATAATGACTGACAATCAATAGTGGAGTAATTGATTGGATACCACTTGAAGCAGCTGACATTGAAATGCGTTTCCCCTTTGTCGTAATGAATGTGTTATGATTCTGATAGTATACATCAGTATCATTTATTGGAAGAGAAAAACCATTTTTAGCAAATACTTCCAATGCCTTTCTGTATTCTATATTCAAAACCCTAACCATAAATGGAATATTTGAAGACAAATCAACAATATTGTTGTCTTTATCGATTATTTGTCCAGAAATATTATATAAGATTGTCAAAAGGTTTCTTGCTGCCGAAACATATTGTATTTTAGGCAAAATATAATTTTTACAACCATTATTGGCTGTTGCTTTAAAGGAAAGAGTTTTATTGTCATAAATAAAATTAAATGCATCTCCTTCAAATGAAATAAAAGTATCTTCGGAAAAATACTCGAAAATTTCCTGTTGATTACATAGGTTTTTGAATATATTAACATTCAATTGATCGGCTGAAATAGTATTGCGTACTATATTCTTCTCTATCCAAAAAAACAATGAAATTAATTTTGCTACTGTACTTTTACCAGAACCTTGGTCACCAGTAAAAACTGTAACTTTATTGATATTCATCCATCCTTCGTTTTCTGTGAACCCTTCGCGGATTGGACCGAAATTATTTATTTTTATTCTACTCATGATGAGCTAATTCTTAGTTCTAATACCATTGTATTTTGCAAAGATACAATTTTTCTAAATATATTCCCTTTCGTTCTCTAAAACTTTTCATGGAATGGGGTGCTTGATATAAGCGAATAATTTAAGAAATGACAAAGTAATTGTATAAGTCATCTATAATTCTTATTTTTGTTGGTTTTTATATTGCAACAGCAAAAACAAAGAAGAATTATGGGTTCATCCTTTTTCCAGTTTGTAGATTTATTAGATATCTTGCTAGGAGGCATCATCTTATACAAATTATATAAGATGCTGAAAGACACGTCGGCATTCCGTCTTTTCATCGGTGTGTTGGTGGTGATCGTGGCTTGGATGATTGTGACGTCTTTATTGCAGATGAAGCTGATTGGTGGTGTGCTCAACCAGATTGTCAACGTGGGAGCTATTGCCTTGATTGTGCTTTTCCAAGATGAGATCAGAAACTTCCTTACTGGAATCGGTTCGGGAAATAATTTCCTTTCCCGCCTGCTCAACACCCAGCGTGTGCAGACGATGGAAGAGAGCGATATCATGCAGATTGTGATTGCATGCAAGAATATGGCTCGCGAAAAGGTGGGAGCATTGATTGTGATTGAAAACGAGATGAGCCTGCAGAGCATCATCGTCACAGGTGATGAGATATCAGCCAAAATCAATTCACGTCTCATCGAGAATATATTTTTCAAAAACTCTCCTTTGCACGACGGTGCGATGATCATTGGAAACAAGGTGATAAAAGCGGCTGGATGTATTCTTCCTCTGTCGCACAACATGAACGTGCCGAAGTCGTTCGGCCTGCGTCACCGTGCGGCTCTTGGTGTGAGTGAAAGACTTGATGTCCAGGCTATTATAGTGTCGGAGGAGACAGGAAAAATCTCGTATGCGGAGAACGGTACTATCATCCATGATATCTCAACAAAGGAACTAGAATCCATATTGTCTAAATCGAAGGCGTAATGAGTGAAATGTCGAATATGAACCAGGAAATTGTGCTTTCCGCTAAGGGTGTTTGCAAAAGTTTCAACAACCTTCGTGTGCTTATGGATGTCTCTTTTGATATCCGTCGTTACGAACTTGTCTCTATTGTGGGTCCAAGCGGTGCCGGAAAGACAACTCTTTTGCAGATCGTCAGCACTCTTGCATCTGCCGATTCAGGCGAGGTCACTATCCTTGGCAGAGAGACTTCACGTCTTTCCCATGAAGAGGTATGCAAACTTCGTAACAGTGATCTTGGATTCGTGTTTCAGTTTCATCAGCTTCTTCCTGAATTCACAGCCCTTGAAAATGTGATGATTCCTGCTCTCATCGCCGGACGTGATGAGGCTGAATGCAAGCAAGAGGCGACGGAATTGCTGACCCGTCTTGGACTTGCGGAGAGAGCTACTCACCATCCTAATGAACTTTCGGGAGGCGAGAAGCAGAGAGTGGCGGTGGCGAGAGCGTTGATCAACAAGCCGCAGATTCTGTTTGCCGATGAGCCAACGGGAAGTCTTGACAGCCAGAACAGGGATGAGTTGCAGAAATTATTCTTGGATCTCCGAAAAGAGTTTGGATTGACAGTGATTATCGTCACTCATGATATGACACTTGCCCAGCAGTCCGACAGAGTAATTGAGATGAAGGATGGAAAGATTATCTAAAATCTTCAAGAAGGTAAAATACTCGGTCGTAAGTTCCTTATATCCACACACATGCGGTGCTTGTGGAGCGGTTGTGGAGACAGAGGGGGAGACGTTGTGTGAAGAGTGCAGATATAGTTTGGACTACATTCCTCTTGACGTTGATCTTACTCCTTTGGCACGTGAGATGACACATGTGCAGTTGGCATATTTCATGCCGTTGCTCTCATATAGGAAGTCGAATATTGAATCTCGTTTCGTGCTGAACATCAAGAATTCGGGAATACAGAGATATGGCATAGAGGCGGGAAGGATGATGGGCAGAATGATAAAGGCCCGTGTAGACGCAGGAGAATTTGACTGTGTTGTGCCTGTCCCCATCACATCCAAGCGTCAGGAGATGCGTGGATATAACCAGAGTGAGTTGCTTGCGACTGGTATCGAGATGGAGACGGGAATCCCTGTCCGCACGGATCTGCTGGTCAACGAAGGCAAGGTGGTGAGCAACAGTATCGAGGCGAAACGTCATAAGAGCTCCACTGCCAACAAATATCTGGCAACAGATATAGTGAAGGAGTTTTGTGGCAGACATATACTTGTTGTCGACGATGTGATAACCACGGGCAAAACCATACGTGAGTGTTCGGCGGCAATTATGGAGAAGTGTGACAACAATGTGAAGGTGAGTATAGCGGTGGTCGGAATGGTGTCGGATCTGCTCGGCATCTACAACGATCAGAACACAATATATACAAAGAATATTTTCGATGATTGACAATATCACGATTCAGAGAATCAAGGAGGCGGCAAATATTGTTGACGTAGTTGGAGACTATGTCACTCTTCGTCGTGCGGGCACCT
>CAMJFV010000009.1 GCA_946405045.1 uncultured Bacteroidales bacterium
CATAAAAAAAGAAAATATAATGAATAAATATAGAGTGACTAATATGCTTTAAGTCTATGAAAACAAGTGGAATAAGAGCAAAAATAGCAAGCAGAAAAATTTGTCTCATAAGATGATTGCGACAAAAAATCCATGCTATTACCAGAACAAGGATGTTTAAGAAAATTATTGCTTCGATACTATCTATTTCCTTAAAGCCAATGTTTATAAGAAATATACCGATAAGACACAGAGGGTAAGCAACTGAAAGAATAAATTTTTCACTGTCAATCACCCTTGTCAAATAAATGGCACCCGCTGTCATACATATTCCAAAGCAGGTGATAACGCATTCATCCGCATTCTGAAACAGTAGGGCAAAGAATCCAAGCATTGTGCTCATTGTTATTAGCCCACCGAAAAAGAAAAGTATTTTAAGAGGCCATGTCAGTTTTGTGCCTTCTGTAAAATCGATTTTATCTGTAAATTCCATAATATTCTTTTTTGAAAATTCCTATTCGTCAATATGATTCTCAGAGACATCTTGAAACTCTTTGTTTAGAGTCTCAGATTCCCATTCTTTCTTTTTGTCGATGATATGTTTGCCTAAGAAGTAAATGCCTGCCATAAAAGGAAGCGTAATGAGAATCATAGATTCAAAATCATCTATTATTTTGATGAATAATTCATATACCAACACTAGAATACCTGTGCAAAATATAGAGTAAGTTGCCAGATTCTTCTTTAGCAAGGAGTATATACATGAAAGCGCGTACACCACAATGCTGACTAATAACCCCAACACACCTACATATTTGTCACTTCTTTCAAAGATGAAAATGGATATCTCTATCACAGCAAGAATAGATAATATGCAAACAAACAATGTCATGAACCATTTTGGAGCAACGCTTTTGTTTGGAATAAATTTTGGAGAAAATTCAAAAAATGCCGTGACGACGGTAAGAATCACCAAATAGTCGGTGAGAGCAAAATCGACAGAAGGATGCAATCCGTAGGTAAGCAGGATCAAATCTATAAAGAAAATCCATAACGGATAGAAATCTGCCACCGCCACCCAAACGACAATGCACAATGCCCAACTTAAAAATAGCAGATAACTGTCTGCTCCAGTCTGATACACCTGACCATACACTGCTAAGAAAGCCCCAACTAATATACACATCGCGAAAATGGAGATGTTGCGTACCCAGTCACGCATCGGCACTTTCACTACGGCGACGAAGGTCGCTAATAGAAGTCCCAGCACAACACCCATCTTTGCGAAGCGGTGTAGTCCATCCCAGTTGTACGCAAAGAAGAATATGATTCCGCTTAATAGGAATCCAGCTCCAAGTGTGAGCGTCAAAATTTCCGAGAATTTCAGCCATTTCTGACCATCTGCCCTTTTTATAGATGGCGAATTAATCGCGCTATTATCTTCCATATTTTTGAATTTTGATTAGTCATTAATCTTTTTCAACGATATATTGTTTTTGCAAATGTAGAAAATAATGTTTGTGGCAATCAACATTTCCATTTATTTAACTTTCATTAACGGCAGTTGGGAAAACTGTTAAAGGTGGATTTTATATTTTGATGATTGTTAAGGGCGGAACGCCCTTGTCCCTCTCTTACTCGCGAGTACGTAAGTGCGAGCGACAATATAAAGACATTGGATTTAAAACACCTTCTGAGGCAAACACCTGTATTTGCGGATAAATTGATGAAATCAATGTAGAAGATTTATATTTGAGTTAAAAAACATACCCACGTCTTCCCAAATCTTCATTTTATTGTTTATTTTTGCCACTAGTATCTTTTTGAGATAGTAAGAAATAATAAAAATAATAATAATTTATGCAGTTCGGACATTTTGATGACAAGCGTAAAGAGTATGTAGTAACCAATCCGGCTACTCCTAAGTCATGGAGCAACTATCTTGGTGACACTCGTTACGGTGCAATTATCACAAACAACGCAGGTGGATACTCTTTCTACCGTTCATCAGTGCAGGGTTGTTTCCTTCGCCTAAAGTTTAATACAGTTCCTAACGACCAGCCAGGTCGCTATATTTATCTTCACGACCTTGATTCTAAGGATTTCTGGAGTGGTAGCTGGCAGCCAGTAGGTAAGCCTCTTGACAAGTATAAGAGCGAGTGCCGTCACGGTTCAGCCTACACAATCATCTCTTCTGAGTATGAGGGAATCAAGACTGAGACTCTTTACTTCGTGCCACTTGGCCAGGAGTTTGAGGTTTGGAGAGTGAAGGTGACTAACAATTCAGGCAAGAAGAGAAACCTACGTGCGTTCACATACGCAGAGTTCGCTTCAAACTGGAACATGCACGATGACAGCAACAACTTGCAGTACACTCAGTATATCATAAAGACTTCTTACGCTGATGGTTTTATCGATCACGGTAACAACCTTTACATGCCAGAGGAGCCAGATAATTTCCAGAATAAGGACCAGGCTCGTCACTCTTTCATCGGAGTTGTAGGTCAGCCTGTTACTGGTTATGATTCAGACCGAGACAAGTTCATCGGTCTTTACCACACATACGCTAATCCAGAGTCAGTTGTAAAGGGTCAGTGTGGCAACACAGTGACTGAGGGAGACAACGGTTGTGGTACACTTCAGGTAGACTTGACACTTGAGGCTGGCGAGACTAAGGAGTTCACAGTAGTTCTTGGTATCGGTAAGGCTTGGGTTGAGGGTAAGAAGGCTGCTGAAATAGTAGCGTCTCCAGCAAAGGTTGAGGCTGAGTACAAGAAAGTCGTTGACTACTGGCATGGCCGTATCGAGGGACTTTCAGCTGAGACACCAGATGCTGATTTCAACTCTATGATCAATATGTGGAATCCATTCAACAACCTTATCACATACGCATGGAGCCGTGCCGCTTCATTGATCTACCGTGGTGAGCGTGATGGTATGGGTTACCGTGATACAATCCAGGATATGCTTGGTGTTATTCACAATATTCCAGAAGAGGTTGTGGAGAGACTTGAGCTTATGTTGACAGGTCAGAACTCTAACGGAGGTGCGATGCCAGTCGTTAAGCCTTTCGCACACAATCCTGGTCATGAGGCTCCGACTCCAGAGAACGAGTTCCGTTCAGACGACTGTATGTGGTTGTTCAACACAGTACCAACATACGTAAAGGAGATCGGTAATATTGATTACTACAACAAGGTGCTTCCATACTCAGACAAGGGAGAGGGAACAGTGCTTGATCACCTTCGTCGCGCTATCCAGTTCAACCTTGATCGTCTTGGAAAGAACGGTCTTCCATGCGGTTTGAAAGCAGACTGGAACGACTGTCTAGTACTTGGAGCTAAGGGAGAGACTGTATTCGTGGCTATGCAGCTTCGTTATGCTCTTACTGTTTATATCGATATCTGTACTCGTTTGTCTAAGCTTGATGAGGTTAAGTGGGCAGAGGGTCATTTGACAACTCTTTCTGCTAACATCGACAAGGCAGCTTGGGATGGAGAGTGGTACGTACGTGCTATCAAGGAAGACGGATATGTATTCGGAACAAGCAAGAACCCAATCAAGGAGGGTAATATCTGGCTTAACCCACAGTCGTGGGCTATCATCTCAGGTCAGGCTACTGGAGAGAGAGCGGAGACAGTTATGAACTCGGTAGAGAAGCATCTTGCAATCGAATATGGTCTGGTTCTTTGTGATCCTCCTTTCGAGAAGACAGAGGCAAGCGTAATCAAGGCTCCATTGTTCATCAAGGGTATGAAGGAGAACGCTGCAGTATTCCAGCACACTCAGGGTTGGGGAATCATGGCAGACTGTATTCTTGGTCACGGTAAGCGTGCATTCAAGAACTACAAGAATTATCTTCCTGCAAACTATAACACTCGTGCTGAGGTTCGTCAGATTGAGCCATACGTATATGCTCAGACAACTTGCTCAACTTACAACATGCGTGCCGGTCAGAGCCGTTGTCCATGGTTGTCAGGTACAGCTTCTTGGGCATACTTCACAGCAGCTCAGTACATCCTTGGTATCCGTCCAGACTACAACGGATTGCTAATTGATCCATGTATCCCAGCTTGGGAAGGCTTCAAGGCATCACGTCGTTTCCGTGGCAATATCATCAATATTGTTGTTAAGAACCCTAACAAGGTTGAGAAGGGAGTAAAGAGCATCACTGTCGACGGTAAGGCAGTAACTGGCAATGTTGTGCCAGCAGACATGCTATCTAACGGATGCAATGTAGAGGTTATCATGGGATAATCTTTCGGATATACCTAAAATTAAAAGGTCAGGAATGAAAATTCCTGGCCTTTTTTGCATTTAAACCTCATTTAATCGAGTTTTTTCGACCGATGGAATGAGAGGATTATGAAATTCGCTTTCACAACATGGGCAGATTTTACGAACATAACGTATTTTCTATGCGAATGGCAAATTTGAAATTAAAAATATACTATTCGCATAGTAAAATTAAAAATGCGAAATGCGGAATGAATGATCATTAATTGTTATATCCAATTATGGAATCGGATTTGGGGTGGCAAAATCACGTAGAGACGCACGGTCGTGCGTCTCATTATAACGGTCGTGCGTCTTATTGTGGACGTAATCATAGGTAGGTCTGTAGGAGCAATAAAATGCATAATTGTTGGGGAATCCGTCCGTAGGGGCAAGTTTCAAACCTGCCCGCATGTTTTGATTATTTTCAAAACAATCGTTAATCATATTTAACATTGATTTTTCCCACATCCAATAAAATATTTTTAATTTTGCACTGTTATCATAACGGCAACAATAATTTTGAAATATAATTTGAAAGAGATATGACAAAAAAACTACTTGTATTAACAATGACATTTGTGTCGTGTGTCATGACTTTTGCGACAGACATGATTGTGAAGCAGAAAAACGGAGATGCATTAAGATTTGACGTGAAAAATGTGGAAGAGGTTATTTTTGAAGAGACCATTCCTGAAAATTCGACTGTGGTGGATGAATCCGAAACACCTTTGAAATTCAAAATCCTATCAGAAAACACCGTAGAGGTTATCAGAGACGATTCATATTCTGAGTTAAGTTCTGTCACAATTCCAGCCAAAGTACGAATTGATGGCAAGGTGTATGATGTCACTTCTATCGAAAATAATGTCTTTTCTGGTTGCGGCAGTTTGACAGACATTGTGATTCCAGAAAGTGTGACAAACATCGGAGCAGGGGCTTTTGATGGATGTGACAAATTGAAGCCAGAGTTATTGGTATATGACAAAGGCACAAAATGCTATGGTTGGATAGGAAGTGAAGAAGAATGTACAAGCGTCGTTATTCCAGACGGAGTAAAAGAGATTGGAGACTATGCGTTTTATAAAATATTTTATGGATTGACCAGTGTGACATTCCCAGAAAGCTTGGAATCAATCGGAGAAATGGCGTTTGCTGGCTGTGAGGAATTGACAACTGCAGAACTGTCATCAAACTTAAAAACACTTGGTTATGGTGCTTTTATGTACTGCAAAAAACTTGACCTCATAATCAACGCTTCTGAAGCCGATGTCAATGTTGGAAAGAATGCCATAAGCGACTGCAAATCTGTGACATGGTTAAAAGATTAATCTATTGCAAATGAAATCACAGAAGGGATGGACGACGGTTCATCCCTTTTTTCGTTGAGCATTTACCTCAAATCAATTACGAATTGACTCTACGGATCTTGTTTCACAAAAAAAGGCGTGATTTGTCAAAATCACGCCTTTTTCCTGTTGATGGTGTAGGGGCGAAACCCAGAGCGATTGAGAGGGGTCGATGAGCAACGGCCCTACAAACCATCATATCTTTAAAGTAGTTAAGAGTTAAAAGTTAAGAATTAAGAATCTTGCTCCCATTTTTAACTCTTCATCCTTCATTTTTAATTTAATACTTAAAACTGCTTCCTCCCACAAACTCTCTCAACAATGATGTAGTAGGGATTTCGTTCTCCTGAATATCAGCGAAGTAAGAAAGGAAGTTGAGCAGACGGTGGGCTTCAGAGTAGATAGGCGATGTCTGAGGCACCATCGACAATGGTGCGATAGCATGGTGCTTAAGCACACAAAGCTCGAAGATCATTGCAGAGTTGAACATTGCGTCTGCCTCCTCCTGGAACGGCACAATCCACTTCTCTTCGCCCTTCATCACATCTGGCCAACGTTTGATTGTATCTTCCGCAGAGTAACCACGATATTTGAAATCACGCACGATACGGCGGATCAGACGGTTGTCTGTATTTGGAATACAGTTGTGGTTGTCAAGCGAGATGGAAGTCAACGCAGACACGAAGATCTTAAACTTGTTTTCAGCAGGGATCTTCTCTGTAAGTTTCGGATTCAAAGCGTGGATTCCCTCGAAAATCAAGACCTCGTTGTTGTGGATCTGGATTGTTTCGCCCTCCTCACGCTCTCCAGTTTCAAAATTGTAGCGAGGAAGAGTCACTTTTTCACCAGAGATAAGTTTGTTAAGATCGCTGTTGAACAAATCGAGATCCAAAGCGTACAGACTCTCGAAATCATAGTTTCCATTCTCATCTTTCGGAGTAAGTCGACGTGGCACAAAATAGTCGTCGAGAGATACCGCCAACGGTTTCAAACCACAGACCGCAAGCTGCACAGATAGTCGTTTGCTGGAAGTTGTCTTACCCGAAGAAGATGGGCCTGCAAGCAGAACGACGCGAACTTTTGGACGTTTAGCAATCTCGTCGGCTATAAGAGCGATTTTTTTCTCCTGGAGAGCCTCTGCCACCTTGATCAGATTGCTTGCGTTGTTTTTCTCAAGCAGACCGATATTAAGGTCGCCGACATTTTCAATGCCAAGAAGCTGGTTGAAAGTCGTATGTTCAGAGAACGCTTTCAAAAGTTGAGGCTCCTGACGCACTGGAGCAAGCTCATTCGGTTTATCTGCCGACGGTACAGTAAGCAGGATGGCTCCATGATAAGGAGTGAGTGCGAATTTGTCGAGATAGCCGGCATTTGGCACAAGAGCACCATAGTAGAAGTCGTAAATATCGTCGAGACGGTACAATTCAGTGTACATTTCGCCACGGCTTTTTAATATGTTGACTTTGTCGAATGCCGCATTGTCCTCAAAATATTGTATCGCCCATGAAGTAGGAACGATCTCCTGCACAAATTCAGCTTTTTCCGCTATCTTTTCACGCATTCTTTCTGAAAGTCGACGGCATAGATCCTCATTCACGTCGCCAAGACCTGCAATCTGGCATAAGTATCCGCCAGAGATAGGGTGCTCTATACGAAGACAAGCCTCTTTATTTATATGTGTGACAGCTTCATATAGTAGGAAAGAGATACTACGTAGATAAGCTCTGACACCGTGGAGAGAATCCAATCCTAGAAACTCCACACATTTAGGCTTGTAGACGCAGAATTTCAAATCTTTGATTTTTCCGTTGACCTTCGCCACAATCGCTTTGACATCTTTCGGACAGATCTCCTCCAAAGAGATGCCAGCGGGATATGAATTTGTAATATTGCTGTTTACGCAATAGATTTTCACTTTCTTTTCCATGACTGAGAAATATTATATGTTCAAATATCTTACACTAAATTAAAGCCAATTTTTGTAATGGCAAAAGAAAAGGATGCGAAAAAATGCCGCGAAATGATATACAACATAAAAAGGGCCAAATAAGAAAATTTAACATAAAAAAAAGGCGAATATGTTAGTTTTATATTTCAAAAATTGTAATTTTGCATTCGTATATACGTTGGTTAACTCGTATATGTGATCACGGCTATACAAATATTAGGTTAATAAATACTAGAAATGTCAGTTGTCAAAAGATAACGGACTAAACGATTAAAAAAATGAGAAAATTTTTATTTCTATTAGTGTCAACAGTTTGTTTTGCATTGACAGCACAGGCTCAGAAGAGTGTAACTGAGTATTTCAATGAGGGTATCCAGAGATACCGTAATGCTGAGTACAAGGCTGCAATTCAGAGCTTCAACAAGGTACTTGAGCTTAACCCTAAGTTTATTGAGGCTTATGGTAACATGGGTAACGCTAAGTTCCGTTTGGGTGACTATAAGGGAGCTAAGGCTGATTACGATATCGTTCTTGAGTCTAACCCAAATGATGCTTTGACATTCTACAACCGTGCAACTGCAAGAAAGGAGCTAGGAGATGTTAAGGGTTCTATTGACGATAACAATGCTGCAATCAAGATCAATCCTAAGTTTGCTGAGGCATACTTCAACAGAGGTAACTCATACGCAGAGCTTGGTGATGAGAAGGCTGCAATGAAAGATTACAACAAAGCAATCGCCCTTACTCCTCAGTTTGCAAAGGCATACTACAATCGTGGACACCTTCGTTACAAAGGTGGTGATGTAGAGGCTGCTGCTCTTGACTGGGAACGTGCTGCTTCACTTGACTTCTACAAGGCATTCGATTCTTTGAAGGAGTACTGTGGTATCGGAACTCAGGAGACAAACTGTGATCCAACAGTAGGTTTAAAGTAAGAAATTACAGAAAGGATTTATAAAGAGAGCGTATCATTTGATACGCTCTCTTTTTTTATGTGTTTTTGTCGTTAATAAATATGAACGAAGACATGATTCGTAATTGATAAAAACAACCGTGAAACCGGTTTATATTTATAAATTGGCGCCACAAGGGCTCGCCCCTACATGTGGATTCCCCCCTCAATTACGCATTATGAATTATAAATTACGAATTGTTTGGACGACCACAAGGGCTCGCCCCCTACATGTGGATTCTCCACAATTACGCATTACGAATTATGAATTACGCATTGACCACAAGGGCTCGTCTCTACATGCGGCCAATAAAAAAGACGTGTTTCCACGTCTTTCTTGTATTAAATCAAATTGTTCCAAATCAAGGTATGAAACAATCTTTTAGAATGTCAACGACAATGAGAATCCATTTGGCTTCGCATTCATCTTAAATGTCATGCTGTTGTCGTATGAACTGATCTTATCGTCATTGTTAAGTGTCGTTTTATAATGACGTTTCAACATTTTATGACATCTTGCTTTTCCTGTTGCAAATTTCACAATACCGATAGGCAATGTGATAGAAGATGCGACACCGCATGCTATACTTGTTACCATAAAAGGAACGTTTGGATGGAAATGTTTGCAATCATCATAATCACAGTCATAGTAATGACGGTCCCTGTAGTGATCATGCCAGTAATCATCATATCCATCTTCCCAATGACCAGTCGCAATACTTGCAGCACAAAGTGTAGCTGATGCAGCTGAAAGGATAGCTCCCGTCAACATAAGGTTGAAACCTTTCTTCATTCTGTCGGATTGCTCAGAAAATTCGTTGTAGTCATCGGCAAGGTAATTCATCGCTTCGTGTTCTGTAAGGAATGCTCCGTTGTATGTGCTTGCCAATCCTGATGGAGATTTTCTTTTCACTGTGACATCTTTGACTACAATTGGTTTTGATTGAGACTCGGTCTGCTGAACCTGAACCTCTGCTTCTGGTGCAAACACGTCTTTTTCTCCATTCTTATACTTGATCATGAAGATATCATCTTTGTTGAAGATGTATGACGGACCGTCAGGATTTGAGGTTTTCTTGTATTTGACCTCATTAGGAGTAATCTCCTCTACTTTTACTTCTGCCTCTTCCCCGTTACGGAAAATAACCACATCTTGCGCGTTAGCTACAATTGTGCATAGTGAAGTGGCAAAAAACAGAATTGATCTTACTATTTTCATATTCTTTGTATTTTATTTGTTTATTTTCGCCTGTATTTCGCATAGCATTAATTCGGATGCAAAAATACACAAATGATGAAACTCATCAAAGTAAAGAAGAATGGTATATACATTATTTTAAATATTTATAACAGTTCAGTTGGTGGAAATGTAGACAGAATGGAGGTTATAGATTGTTTGTCATTAATAATCCTAATTTATAATATACATATGGCAAAAGAAAAATAAGGTATTGCTGACATCATTTATTTTTTTGCAAATAGCACTAAAAAGAACAACGCATAATGTCGGATTTATACAAAATTTGCGTCAAATAAGTTATAAAACATATATTTTTTGCATTTTCTTGACAAAATGCGTATCTTTGCGTCATAATTGTGAATTATTGAAAATAAGAACATTTTTAGAAAATAATACAATGGACAACAAAAAGTTGAGCGATGCTCTAAAGTATCACGCAGAGGGACGTCCTGGTAAGGTTCAGGTGGTCCCAACAAAGCCAACAGCAACTCAGAGAGACCTTTCTTTGGCATATTCTCCAGGTGTTGCCGAACCATGTTTGGAAATCCAGAAAGATGAGAACCTTGCTTACAACTACACAGCAAAGGGTAATCTTGTAGCCGTAATCTCTAACGGAACAGCAGTGCTTGGTCTTGGAGACATAGGTGCACTTGCAGGAAAACCAGTTATGGAAGGTAAGGGTTTGTTGTTCAAGATTTTCGCAGATGTTGACGTATTTGATATCGAAGTAAATGAGAAGAACATTGATAAGTTTGTTGAGACTGTAAAGGCTATCGCTCCTACATTCGGTGGTATCAACCTTGAGGACATCAAGGCTCCTGAGTGTTTCGAGATCGAGGACAGACTAAAGGCAGAGCTTGACATTCCTTTGATGCACGACGACCAGCACGGTACAGCTATTATCTCTTCTGCTGCCCTTTTGAATGCTCTTGAGGTTGCAGGCAAGAAGATTGAGGATGCTAAGATCGTTGTAAACGGTGCAGGTGCCGCTGCTAACTCATGTACTCGTCTATATGTCGCTCTAGGTGCTCAGAAGAAGAACATCGTAATGTGCGACTCAAAGGGTGTTATCAATTCTAAGAGAACTGACCTTAACCCACGTAAGGAGGAGTTTAAGACAGATCGTGACATCAACACTCTTGCAGAGGCTGTAAAGGATGCTGACGTATTCTTGGGATTGTCTAAGGGTAACGTATTGTCTCAGGATATGGTTCGCTCAATGGCTAGCAACCCAATCGTGTTCGCTCTTGCAAACCCTAATCCAGAAATCACTTACGAGGATGCAATGGCATCTCGTCCTGATATCATCTTCGGAACAGGTCGTTCGGATTATCCTAACCAGATCAACAACGTACTTGGATTCCCTTATATCTTCCGTGGTGCTCTTGATACTCACTCAAAGGCAATCAACGAGGAGATGAAGCTTGCTGCTGTACGTGCTCTTGCAGAGTTGGCTAAGAAGCCAGTTCCAGAGATCGTTAGCAAGGCTTACGGTGGTAAGGCAATGTCTTTCGGTAAGGAATATCTTATCCCTACAGCTCTTGATCCACGTCTACTTGAGACAGTTGCTCCAGCAGTAGCTAAGGCTGCTATTGAGAGTGGTGTTGCTCGTCATGAGATCAAGGATTGGGATCTATACCGCGATCAGCTACGTCACCGTATGGGCTTGAACAACAAACTTATCGATGGTCTACGTGTTCGTGCTAAGAAGGCTCCTAAGAAGGTTGTATTCTCTGAGCCAAACAATGTAAGCGTACTTTCTGCTGCAGTTGCTGCTAAGGCTGACGGAATCTGTATCCCAGTTCTAGTTGGTAACGAGACTAATATCGCTCGTATCGCTGATGAGAACAATATCAATATCTCTGGTATCGAAATCATCAACAACCGTGCTGAGAATCAGGGCTCACGTCGTGATCGCTATGCAAGATACTTGTCTGAAAAGAACGCACGTAATGGTTACACATACGCAGAGAGCCTAGAGTTGATGTTCAACCGTAGCTACTTCGCTACAATGATGGTTGAGATGGGTGATGCAGACGCTATGGTATGCGGTGTTTACACTAAGTATACAGACGCTATCAAGCCAGCTCTTGAGATCGTAGGAACTCGTGAGGGTATCAACCACATCGCTGCTCTTAACATCGTTAACACAGCTAAGGGAACATTCTTCTTGGCAGACACATTGGTCAACAACCATCCAAGTGTTGAGACTCTTGAGGAGATCGTTAAGTTGACTAACGACAGCGTTAAGATCTTCAATGTTGATCCAGTTATCGCAATGCTTTCTTACAGCAACTTCGGCGCTGACAACACTGGCAGCCCAGTCACTGTACATAAGGCAGTTGAGAACCTACACAAGAACCACCCAGAGATCTTGGTAGACGGTGAGATGCAGGTTAACTTCGCTCTTGACAAGGATCTTCGTTCAGCTACATACCCATTCTCTAAGCTAGAGGGTAAGGATGTCAACACTTTGATCTTCCCTAACCTAAGCTCAGCTAACATCACATACAAGACTCTTCTTTCTATGGGTCTTGCCGAGAATGTTGGTCCTGTTCAGATGGGATTGAAGAAGCCTATTTACGTTTGCGAGCCTGAGGCTTCTGTACGTGACATCATGAATATCGTAACTATCGCAGTTATCGATGCTCAGATCAACGGAAAGTAATAAAACAAGATAATTGTTAAATTTAGACACAAAAAATGGGGTGTATCAAGCGATACATCCCATTTTTGTATAATGTGCAATTCGAATTGACATTAATATAAAGTTTGTTGAAGAGTAAAAAATGAGGATTCCAAAGGGCGGAACGCCCTTGTCCCCTTCCAAAGTGCGAGCCGAAGGCGAGCACAATTTAATAGAAGCACAATGAACGCATTTTTTACCGCTCGTCCTTTGGACTCGCGGAAGAGAGGTTGGGGGTAGGACCAACATTTATTAAACATGGACCCTTAACAATCCTCATTTATGACACTTCAACTATCATATTTTTATTTCATCGAATTCATGTTGATTTAAGGTAGGAATGTCCCTACAGTTATTTTGTATGCGGTCCCTATGATGAAGCAGCGACGTGGTAAGCCGATCTTTTCCTTTCTGATGATCTTTTGTATTTGTAATTTAATTTAAAATTCACATAGTATCTGACATACGAACGTACATTTTCTCCATTATACTTACTTGGAATCCATTGCCCTTCCGTCAACTTGATCAAACGAATTGCTTCTTGGTCTATTTCTGGGGAAACAGAATCTATAATTTCTACATCCTTTATTTTGCCGTCACTTTCCAGAATAAATTTAAAACGACATGTGCCTTCTATTTTGTCTTTTTTTGCTTTTTTGGGGTATTTAAGATTTTTGTATATGATTTTATCTACTTCTTTATAATAATAACTGGCGGAAGTGGTGACTAACAAACAGACTCCTTTGTCATCAAAATCAGGTATTTTAAAAAGGACAGACAAAGTAAATTCCTGATTGGTTTCTCCAGGAATCCATTCCTTCATGTTTTTTATGACACGGATGACTTCATTATCTAGTCTCTCATAAACACCCCTTATGAGCTTGATATCTTTTATATTTCCTTCTTTGGTGACGGAGAAATTCACTATAACTTTTCCTTGTATTCTGACATCGAAACAGAATACTGGGTATTTAAGGTTTTCCTTGAAATATCTCATCAGACCTTTTCTTCCGTCTGGATATTCTGCCGTATTTTCCTGTTTTGAATATATAGAGTCTTCATAGAATAGATTGAAATCTTCGTATATTGTGTCGACGTCAGACAATGGAGTTACGATCAGACCATATTCTCCAGGTTCGACATTGGCATGTACGGAAAAGAAGCCCAATAGTAGAAAAAACAATATATATAAGATTCTGTTCATTTTTTATGAGGAACTTTTACGTTCATTTCATTCCCTTTCTCTTAAAACTCTGACTCTCTGTGTTTATTCTAAATGTGCTCGCCTTCGGCTCGCACTAGAAAGAATGGGTTAGGGCGTTCCGCCCTTAACAATCTTCATTATTGATATTGTCTGATCCTTACATCAATGCCACTTCCTTCCAAAAGCTTCACCACTTGTTGGATATCCGTCTGTCCGTAGTGGTAAGGGAAGAGAACTTTAGGATTAACCATCTTTGCTGCTTTAGCCAATTGTTCGGGAGACATAGTGTAGGGGAGGTTACATGGCAAAAAAGCGACGTCGATATCCTTAATGTCTTTCATCTCCTCGATATCCTCTGTGTCGCCTGCTATATAAATACGAAATTCGTCAATCGTAAGCACATAGCCGTTGTCTCGACCCTTAGGATGAAACTGCTGTTTGTCTGGTGAGGTGTTGTAGGCAGGGACGGCGTCGACTCTCCACGTCCCCCCAGAATATCCTTTCCCTAGCCACAAGAGCATCACGTCGCCATTCTTCATCACGCTGCCTTTGCCACCCAATATTTCGCTGCTGCGAGGATTGGTGATAAATGTAGTCCCATCTTTTGTAAGTTGACGGATAGCCACAGAATCGAGATGGTCGAAATGTTCATGAGTGACGAAGATATAGTCTGCTTTTGGCATGGTGGAGAAATCGGTTGCGGGCTGCACAGCGTTGGTGACGGGATCCACGTATATCCATTTGTCTTCGATTTGCATCCTGACAGATCCGTGTTTGATGCAGAACATTTTCAGTGATGTGCCTTCAGAAGTGGTGAAACTGTCCACATTTTCTTGATCTGTTTTTGCAACCTCGTTCTCTCCGATGTTTTTTGCGGAGTCTTGGGCATTACAGCTGACTAGAGTGCAGAGCAATGTTACGATTGAAATTGTCCTTTTTATCATAGTAAAATCGTTTTATGGCAGGCAAATTCTGCTTTCTGAAAAAAGATATTTATTCCATTATCTTCTTCATCCATTTATTAGTCCACTCTGCCTCTCCTTCTTTCCAAATATGACTCCAAAAGTTTATATTGAAAAGCAGAAGTCTTAAATCTTTCTCTTTCCAGTCGTGACCAATTAATTTTAAGACTCTATTCACTTCATAGGATTTATATAAAACGGTATCAGTTGTCACTATTTCCTCTATCGCTGATGTCTCTCCCTTTTCAACTGTTTCTGACACTATTATCCCTGCATCCCAACTTTGGTAGGGGCTTGACGAAAACAATGAGTCGAGTTCAATGTAGTTTTTGCTGTTTACATAATGATATGAGTCAGAAAGTTGGTGGGCGGCGTTGTATACCTCCGGACATTCTTTTGCCAATTGTCTGATTTGATCTGTGTGATTCTCCAGCCATGTCTTGATACTCTCTTTGGCTCTGATCTTTTTTTCAGAAAAGAGATATTCAAGTGCGTTTGTCTTTTCTGAATTTATAGCGTTGCTTACAATAGCGGCATAGTTGTTGCCTACGTTGCAATGTTCTTCCGCACAATATTGTGATAATTCACGGTAGATGCTGTTCATCAATGAATCCACTATCTCTTCTGGCCCTTCCGTCGTAGCCTTCTCTGCTAATTCAGACAATAATTGTCCGTCTATCTCAATGTCAGTAAATTCAGTAAATCTTGAATAGTTTTTTGTGATGGTATAAGATGGCATAATAGCGAAAAAAGAAGCCTCCCTTGCTTGTGCCTTTTTTATGATTTGTTTGCAGATAAAATCGGTATTGGAACGTACTCTTATTGAACGACCATATATTATGCTGTTGATGTTGACATTGCCAGTGTTGCCATGATTATACCTCCTGTATGTTTCTAGACAAGCGGCACTTGGATGTAAAAAGCTGGGAATATAGCTGAGAGACGACGGTACATGATAGCCCTCTCTAGTCTTTTCAAATACGAGATATTTGCCCTGACAGGAATAATATTCTTCATTGAGCAGAATCGAGTCTTTAAGAGTGAACCTATAATAAGAAGAAGAATAATTTAAATCTAATGTGTCGATTCTTAGCCTTATATCTTTGTGTATTGCATTTGCTCCTTTCAGCCAAGCAATCATACCCAAAGCTACTACGAAAAGGAGAGTGATGACTCCTAATAAGTAATTTGTCCTATTTATTTTGAAGTTCATGATCTTTCTTTTTTTTGATTAGATAATAGTTTAGAGCCAATAGAATGGCTCCGCATACGAAAATGCTTACAGCAACTCCCGCCCGACCAAGGTCGTTTATATCGGATATGTTGTAGATGGCTATAATCCAGCAGAACATAGCGATATTGAAGAATATGACATTATAAGTTTTTCTCCATAGGTAGGTGTGGAAAACCAAGTGAATGATCAATAGTAATGCATAGATATATGTTGTATGTCTCTCAAATATAGGTGTCGCTATGGCGACGACGATGGCTGTCAACAAAGGGAAATATTGTCTGAATTCTATTCTGATGCTGTTTTTCTTTTGGATGAACCAAAGCAGAAGCAGAGGTGCGGCGAATGGAATAATAATTGCCCAACCGACTGTATCTGTAGAAGAATAATGATTTTTCGCTACGCCAATTGTCAATGTGATAAAAGTTGCCAGGAACGATCCCAATTCCAGCCATTTTGCGTCTGTCTCCAGCCATTGTTTTTCTTTGTTCCAGATCAGGAATGAGAAAGTGTAGCATGGAGCGATGAGAGCGAGAATAAAATAAACAAGAGCACTGTTCTCAACGAAAAATATGTTTTTTATGTGAAATGAGAAAGCTGTAATGACGAATGCAGATATGAAGAAACGGATATTCAAACACAAACGTTCTTTAGCCAACAGATATGTGTTGTAGAAAAACAAGATGTCCATCATAAACACCATGCAACCAAGGGCGAAATTGACATTTTGACTATTATAGTCGAAAAGAAGTGTGATGGAGGCTATGACTATCAATATTGTCGCAGCTATTGTCGCTTTGAAAAAGATGACGATAGGGTAACATACTAAAATAGCAAAGATGAAGAAGACAGGTGCATCAAGCTCAAGCTTGAATGTTCCATATTTCAACATGTAAAATGTAGTGAATATGGCTACGCCCTGCAATATGGCAACACCTTCTGTAAAGACCTTTTTGTCGGATAGCTTTGTCTCTACAGCATAGCATGCCAAAGCCCCTACAATGATCGGAAGCAGACTGAACAGAATATGAGCGTTTGTCCCGACGTCATTCCAACTATCGTTTATCAGGATGGCAGATCCTGTCATGACGAATATGGCTGCGACGATGCTCAACGCATATTTGCTGGTGGATGTATTCTTTGATGAATCATAATAGTTGATGATCTCGTCAGCGGTTTGCTGCGTAATCACTTGTTTTTTTACCAGTTCATCCGTGTCGATTTTTATTTTCATAGATGCTAATGTGTTATGTAATCGTTGGCAAATTTATAATTTTCTATCAGATATGCAAACTGATACTCTTTGATTATTAATAAACTATCACATTTCGGACATCGTCTATATACACTCCTTTGTCAACTTGGAACCTTGTCATATAATGAATGTTAAAAGTGAGTATTAAGAGAAATCATGTATTATTTGACGATGAATTTTTTGACAGCCGTGTTATCCTTCTTCAAATATATTTTTGGCGTTCCTGTATTCTTTCGAGAGACTTTTTGTCCTAATGGATTATAAATAGTGGCCTCTGTATCTGAATTGTCAGAAAAAGGAAGATATATTGACTCAGATATATTGTGCGAGTCTGTTAGATCTCTTTTCATTATATTGACATCAATCTGTTCAGTTCCGTAAGGAATCTCAATACTGATATTTTCTCCCGTCAAACAGTATTTGGTGGTGTCGCTATTTGAATATATACGTATGTCCCATATCAAATTGGGAGTCGCAGATTCTTCTGAAACTTTAAGAGAGATAGTTCTTCCCTCAAAATCTTTGCCATGGAAAGATCCAAAGTGCATAGGTACATCATCGTATGTAAAGTGTTCACATCCTTCAACATTTACAATGACAGGTTTGCCTATTTTAAAATAGTCAGACAAATATGAATGAGCTTTCTCTGTTTTTATTTTCAAGAAATCTGAAATAGATGAGATTATAGAGTCATTATTTGTATTGAATTCCCACCTTGGATTATGATACTCTTCTGTCTCTTCTCGTACCTCGTCATACATTTTGTATAATGTCTCCATACATTTGTCGTGATTCAGGAAATCTCCATGAAAAGCCACGAATCGGTTTAAAAAGAGTTCCTGGAATTCTTTATTTTTCAGAGCATCAAAGAGATATTTTGATATACGCTGTCTTGAAAACCATTCAAAATAACCATCTTCAGAGAATATGTTACATGTTTTATCTAGATCTTTTATTATGAAATGCCATTTCCCGGAAGATGAAGCAGGACGCCACATTAGTCCATTGTTTTGAACATCAACAGCGCTAAAGAAAAAATATGTGATATATGAATCAATCATATTGTTGATATCGAAGACATTGCTCCATTCTTCCAATGTGTGTTCTTCTTCACAAAATAGATCCAATTCATTGAAAAAGGATCCATCTCCACTTGAAAAAGTGATATCGTCATTCCATATTTTGCAAACTTCAACATCTTCTTCATTGTAATTTGCGTAGACAAAATCTGAATTAGATCTCTCTCGGATATTTACTCTGCCATAATATTTGCCGTTTATAAAGGCAATGGCAGGGGTGTGAGCTTGATAGTCAACCTCAGAGTATAGACCCATGCATTTTTGTGCCCATGCATCAGTAATTTGTAACCCGTCGAAGTTTCCGCCTCCTGTTCTTAGAATAAAACTTTTGTTTTTATTGACATTTGGTTTTTCTTCCCATAACACACCTTTAAATCTTTTTTGTCCAAGTCTTTTTTTTGCGTAGACAGCAAGAGCACGTTGAGGTGTAAGGCTTGCTGACGATGCTCCATGAACGCGGGTCTGGACAAGTTGGTTGATAGATATTGAATCTCCGTATCTTATCTCTATATTTATAGGGATTCGTCTGTCATATATTGTGTCCCAAACAAGTAATCCTCGTTCTTTGCCGAATAGGAAAGAATCTTCTGTGACTATAGAGACAGTTGGCAATGTGACATTTCTATCAAGTAAAATGTAAGATTGTGTCTGTGCCGGAATTAAAGGACATGCCGAATTGAAAACTTTGGCTTTGATTATTTTGGTTGAATCTATATAAATAGGTTCATAGTATACTGACGAGGAATCATTTGGCTCAGAACCGTTGAGGGTATATCTTATGCATAATGATGAATCGACAGGAAGGCTTTCTGCATAATAGTTTGGAACATTTGAGGCGGTTAGCTCAACATAAAAAGGTTCCGCATTTTCCCAAACTCCACCATCTGCAGAAAAATGTACTTTTTTGGGTAATTCCTTAGCAATTTTAGTATTGGGGCCTTCTGGTGTCGGGCGCAGCATTATACCAAACTCACCAGTCTCTTCATCCATACCATAAGACACATTTGGGGCTTGCATTTCGGGATATGTTAAAGAGTCGACGATTTCTCCTTCTTCATTGAAAAGATATATGGTTCCTCCGTCTGGATCTAAATCTAACTCTGCATTTTTATGGCCAATCTGTTTGTCACATTGAATGGTGAGGTAACACATTGGCAATACATACCATAACATTTCAAATTTTTTTGATTGTGAGAAATCTGGAGTCTCTCCTATACTAAATTCTCGGATTCGCACAGGTTCATCTGTTGGATTGTATAATTCAATCCAAGATGCTGGAAATTTTCCATCATTATGTTGGTAAACCTCGTAGACGTTGCTTTGCATTATTTCATTAATGATTACTTGGCCTAGTAGGTCGACATTTATAATGATCAGTAGTATTATGGTTGTTAGATGTCTCATTTTTACATTTTTTGAGTATAAATTAAGGAAATATCTTAATTCAATCAATTTGAGTTAAAATGTTGATTCTTT
>CAMJFV010000010.1 GCA_946405045.1 uncultured Bacteroidales bacterium
CCAGTAAGGTTCTCCTGGTAAACTCCGTCCGCACAGTTCTTCCAGATTCCTGTATCGCCCCACGACCAATAGTTCCAGCTGACAATCTGACTATTGGCTATATTTGAATCGAGTGTTGAAAGCAGGTAATCAGAATTGGCGTCACATGCATTGTCGTTATCGAGATCAAACTTTCCACTTGTCCATTCAGACACATATACAGGTATTGATTTCATACTCTCTCTAAGATCTCCAAGCAAACTGTAATGGCTGCATGCATAATAATGGAACGAATACATGATGCCAAGATTGTAGTCATCAGCATTAATCGGATCAGCTACAGGTTCTATTATCTTTTGACACCAATATGCAGTTCCGACAATCACAATGGCTCCTGGATCATTAGTCTCGATAATAGGCAGGATTTCTTCGGCATATCCCTTTATTTCTTTCCAGGCTACAAGACTCGGCTCATTGCATATATCATAAATCACATGCATATAACCTTTTTCTTTTGTATAAGTAGAGATCTCTTCAAAGAACTCTGTTGCTTCATTGATGAAGTCCATTGGATCACCAGAGTTGCCCATATGTTCGATGATATGCCAGTCGACAATTGCATAAAGTCCGAGTTCCGCACAGATGTCGATATATGACTTCAGTCTTGCGACATTCTCTGCCGAATGTGTGTATGGAGAATAGTTAAGTCTGACTGAACTCAATCCCCATTCTTTAATAGTCTTGAATGTGTTTCTGTAAAGACACGCATCCTCTCCGATGACGCCAGTGTTAATACCCCTCAACTGGATCGCATCTCCCTTTTCTGAACTAAGCTGGTTGCCAACTAGTTTCAATCTTCCGTATTCTGCCACAAAACCAAGATTTTCCGCATAAGTAGAAAACAGGCAGGACAAAAACAAGAAAATACTAAATAAACTTTTTTTCATTGTTATAATAATTTTATGTTTTTGTTTTATTATTAGCATTACCTTCATCACACTGTTATCTCCAGTAGTCTCGCTCCCTTCTCATCGCTGAAATACCATTCCCACACTGAAGACGGAATCTCCCCCTCTCTAGCGTTTTTATATTCAATCCGATACGACTCACAAATGCCTTCCGCCTTGAAATCATGGCTTTCCGCGACGTAATTCTTCACAGCTTCCGTCTGCTTCATCGCAAGCTTGGTGAAGATGCTTCCTTTTCCGTCGTTCACAAGAAGGATTCTCAGATTGGTGTCTGCCACACTCCACAAACTGCTGACGTCATAGAAGAAACTCAAATCTCCGATCACAAGGTAAACGGGACTGTTCCCCACTCCACCTGCATATCCGATGGCTGCCGACATGCTTCCCTCTATTCCGTTCACACCACGGTTGCAAAAAAATCGTGGTCGCTTGGCCTGTGCCTCCGGCATATTCCAATAGACGTAATCGATGGCTCGGACAGTTGTGGAATTGGCAAGGAAAATCTGTGAAGACGGTGCGATATGGTTGAGAAACTCCCCATACACCGACGGATATTTTGTCGTCGTAGAGACGGTGCATGAATCCTTAAATCCAATGTTTTTCACCGACACCTGGCCATTGCCAAAAACTCTGTTTCCATCATCTCTGCGTGGATCAACAAACAAATGTGTCATACATTTGAATGTGTCGGCGAATTCCATTGATTTTGACACACGCACAACTGTCTGTGGTTTGATTTTTGTGATTGCCGCTTTTGCAACCTTGCTGACGATATGTCCCCCGATATATATCACAAAATCAGGATTATACTTTTCTATTTTGTCGTCTGGAATGCGATTATTATTCGTCTGACACGCACGTCCGTGCGTCTCTACATGTGATGCAAAATATTCTATATTTGACAATACCTCTGTGTAAAATGGTACTCCGAGACGGATGAAGGCATCAATGTACGATGGATTTATTCCGTCGTATTGGCCAAACATCACCAATGGTCGCTTGGACTCTTCCCACAGTTGTCGCATGGAGCTGCCAAACAAAACGTCGTCTTCAATAAGGGATATTTTTCTGCATTCAGGAAGCGTCTCGACAGTGCACTCGAAAAACGGCTCTTTGATCTGCATATTGATCTGCACCGGACCTTTCTGCCCTGCATACGCAATATTCAACGCTGCGTTGATCTCACGGTTGGCAAACCACATTCCGTCGGCAGTCTCGTCATCCTCCACGTCGACGCTATATTTCACAGCCGACGCCAACGCCGATGTCTGCCACATCGTCTGTCCCATCATCTGACCGATCATCTCTTTCGGACGGTCGGCAGTGACCACAGCCATACCAATCCCTTGATATTGAGCCTCAACCAATGCCGGCAACAGATTGGCCACCGCGCTTCCACTCGTAACACATACAGCCACCTTCCTGCCTGTCTGCGCCAAACCAAGAGTCATGAATCCCGCGCTTCGCTCATCCAATGCCCTGTGCACATTGAAATCACCGCAACACATCGATTCCACTATTGGCATGTTGCGACTGCCTGGACACACCACAACGTCTGTGAAGGAATGGATTTTTAGCAGGTATATCAGCTGCTGAATATGTTTCTTTACCGAGTACGCCATTTTATTTTCTGATTATGAGTACAAAATTAGCACAAATCATAAAAATTAAGTTACTAAAACAAAGGATTGTTAATAGCATTACTACAGCGCCACAAATTCTTTTAATCAAATCTAAATAGCTTATATAAAAGAGAATCAAAGAAATTATTTAATTTTGAAAAAAATATCAATACTAAGGTAAAATGGCAAAATCAAGTTCAATCTACATGGGAGAGGGCAAGATGGCTCTTTCAGGAAAATGGGAAAGTGCATTAAGTGCATGTATGGTGGTATTTTTTGTGGCTATGATACCTACGTTCGCAAAATTTCTTTTGGAAAATGATACGGTTGAAGATGTAGAACAGCTATATGAAATCTCATCAACAAAGATTTTTCTTTCCTTGTTTTCTTTTATATGGTCTGTTTTTGTACTTTCTCCTTTATCATTTGCTTGTTTCATAGGGTTGCGACAGATGCACATATCCGATGAATCCCCTTTGGATGTGATGATTAAGAAAATCAAAAAAAACTACAGCAAATATATAGTTCTGATATTTAAAGTTGCTTTGAGGATTCTTGTCGTGACTGCTATTCCATTGATTATCTATACGATATGTATTTTTAAATCCATTATGGATTATGGAAATCTGGCTCCTTCTTCCCAGTATGAAGGAATTGCCTCATTGTGCTCGTTAACCCTTTTTATATTATTCTTCTATAAAGTCTTTGAATTTACATTTGTTCCTTTCATTCAGAATGATAATCCAGATTTATCAGATAACGAGATTCTTGACAAGAGTTCTAAACTGTCAAAAGGTTATAAATGGACAATGTTCAAAATTTTGTTGCGTGCGATATTACCAGCTTTCGCAATAATATTTGTACTGCTTATAGCTCTGTTTTTTGTCTCTTTTGGCACATTAATCGGAGGAATAGCAGCATTTAGTGCCGGATATGATTTTTCAAATTTCTCTTTTGACTCACTCGGTACGACTTTCATTTTTATCATTATACTCATAATGAGTTTACTTTATGCCTTTATCCTTACGAGAACTATCCTTCCATTCTCTGTGTTATATTCTGAATTGATCGGATACAATGGCAATGCACAAAACAACCAGGAAAACACTCCTGCCATCGTGGAGACTCCAGATTCTGAGGAGAACAAAGAAAACACAACGAATGAGGAGGAAAAGAAGGATGATAAGAAAGACGAGCCTGAAATTCCGTACGAGCAAAGATATATGCCTAGATAACGATAATAAATGACTGATATGAGTGATGCAATTTATAAAAAAATCAAGGAGATAGCAGTTGAAGCAAAGGGCAGCAAACGTACTCGTGCCGACGTTGCTTATGATCTGCAAATGACTGATTCTTTGGAAGTCAGCCGTCTTGTATGGGAAGCATACAACTATTATGGCAAGGATCCATTGATAAAGTCCACTTTCGTCAACAACGACAACGATTCTTCTGTCGTTGACGATTATGAATTGCGTCAACTCATCACTACAGGAAATAATGAAGAATATTTCAACGCATTGTCGAAAGATCTGAAAGATGGAGAAAATGCGTTGACGGTGCTTGATAATATGCTGAAGACGAAGATGTCGGAGGCTGTAACATCAGAAATAAACAGTCTGATGAGCATCATCATGGGCACCAAAGGTATTGAGAATGTGAAGAAGGAGGCGACACAGGCTGTTGAGCTATACGGTCAACTCGTAAATGTCTATGATGAGGCTAAGTCCGGTGTGAAAGAGGTGACTCACGAGTTTGTCGACCTACGCACAGAGATCCTCCACGTCTACGAGAAATATGCCCAGATGCTTGTGGATTTCTACGGCGATTCCATCAAACGCGTCGCTCCATCTCTTTTCGATTTTGACTCAATCGAATATCTCGACACCGCACAGATGTTTGAAAAAGTCAAACTGCAATACGACCTGCTATCGGAAAACTGCTCGGTGATGATGTCGGAGATCAGCGACGGATTCTCTAATTCCGTGATGATTGCCTCACAAGGTGGCAATGCGTTGGGCAGAAAAGGTGCGGTCGCAATCGCGGCGGTAGAAGCGATCAAACATTATCTTGACGCTTCCGAGAAAACCGTCAGAATGAAAACCGACCTCGAGGCTTTCAAGATGAATATCAAGAAAGACGTCACAAATATCAAATGTGATTATTCCCGTTTGGCGACGGTGTACAAGACCATCAACGACCTTTACATACCTAAGGCAGACGCATATTTCAAGTTCAGCAGCAAACTCCTTTCTGCCGAGTTTGAGCAGATGGTTTCCACACTGTATGCCAAGGCAGGTGTGGCTGAACTGGTAAAGGAGAGAGACAATGTGATGGATGAGATACGCGTCGTGTCGGAACAGCTCAACGACCACAAGAACAACCTCATTTACTACGGTGAGCAATTGGAACATTGTCAAGAGGTCATAACAGAGAAGAAGGATGACTACGAGAATGCCAAGAGTCTGCGACCAAGCAAACCGTCGGTTATTGTCAATGTGCTGACATTCGGTTCGGCAGACAAGAAATACAGCCAGAAGATGTTCAAATGGAAGGGAGTCTATGGCAATCTGGTGAAAGAGTATGAGAATGCCATAGTCGACGAAGCGGTGTATGGACAAGATCTGAATTATCAAGAAGACGCTAGACGTGAGGCAGAAGAGAAGCTGACCCAACTTAAAGTAAAGCAAAAAGAGCTGACAGACAAAATCTTGAAGACCATCTCCGTCGACACGGACATGAAGAAAAAACTTGCTTCCCATTTGGAGGACATCATCAGAATGCTCCACGTCGGCAAAGAGATTCTTGAGAGCGGACTCGACACCAAGAGCATCAAAACAATCAATATCGACACGTTCCATTCCAACGAACTTCCTGAAGACATCAAAAACGCCGTGGCAGACTTCAAAGATTTCGTCAATGAAGTGGCTCCTGATCTGAAGGAAGACGTGAAAAACCATATGGCTAAAGAGTTCAACGAGCAGGAACTTGCCGAAATGAAGAAAGTTTATGCGGAGAGTCTAAAGCTAACCGACGCACTGATATCGTTGGAAGCGTTGAAAGAACAGAACCAGGTGTCAAGCGAGATCTACGACAAAGAGTTGGAGAAGATACAAGAAGAGTTCAATTCACAAATGGCTAAAACAGATGCCAAAGCGGATGTGCTCGGCAACGTGCTCAAAGAGATAAACACAGCGCCTGATGCGGAAGCAAGGAAGAAAGCGTTGATCAAGCTGACGGAAAGAGGCAAAACATTTGCAAGCGAAGAAGAGTTCAACAACTTCATCAACGGAACCCTAACAATAACCATCTAATCCCACCATCTTTCCCGTAGGGAATTAATGTAGGTAACACATATGACAGAATATACAAGCAGCCACAGACGTCAAGAGAAAGGAGCAGACATATTTGACAAAGAACAGCAGGAGGCAGAAAGAGCGGCGGCTAAAGGAGCGGAGATCGAACGTAAAAAACGGGAGAAACGAGAGAAGTTGGAAAAAGATCCCACCTACAACGCATGTACCAAAATCTGCAAGTGGATGGACACATTCTATCTGGATCCCATTCTCAGCATTATACCAGGAGGAGTAGGCGACATCATCAGCCAGACACTTACCGTGCCATTCATATACGTGGCTGCCACGAAGATAAAATCCCTCCCGTTGACCCTCGCCATAATCTATAATTCATTGGTAGATATGTTGATAGGAGCCATACCTATTCTTGGAGACGTGTGGGATATATTCCATAAGAGCCACAAGAAGAATTACAAATTATTGAACGGATTCATAGAAGAAGACGCGAATATCAAACGACAAGTAAACAAAGACGCCACAAAATGTGGAGTGTGGATAGTGATATTATTGGTTCTTCTCTGTCTGGTGATTTGGCTGGTCGGTCAATTTGCAGGCTACGTATGGGATCATTTATCAGGACTGTTCTCATAGATTACTCATAATTAAAGCGATGAAAACAAGTCCAGGAATAAACGCAATTGCAATAATTGCCTCAATTGCATTACTGATACCAATAAGCATAAATTGGTATTCGTTTCTCGCACGCACTATTTCTGATGATAATGAGACTCCAGACACTTCTTTAGAGTATACAGTTTTAACTGACTCTAATACCACATTTATGCTTTTATTTGATTCTACCGTTGTAATAGGTAAGTGCAGTCTTTGTCAAACAAGAAATATTTCCATTCCGGAAAAAGTATGTACTAGAGGAAAAGAATATACTATCACTAGTATCGGAAACAAAGCATTCAGTTATTGTCACGAATTAACTAACATCGAAATCCCTGAAAGTGTCGAAAGTATTGGAAAATATGCGTTTGAACGTTGTTCGAGTTTGAAAAATATCGTAATTCCTGCGAATGTCACAGAAATTGGAGATTTTACTTTTTTGGGTTGTTCGAGTTTGGAAAACATCGTAATTCCAGCAACTGTCGAAAGTATTGGAAAATATGCGTTTGCTGGCTGTTCGAGTTTGGAAAATTTCGTAATTCCTGAAAGTGTCAATAGCATCGGAGAATCTGCATTTAATATATGTTCTAATTTGAAAAACATCAAAATTCCTGAAAGTGTCAATAGCATTGGAGAATCTGCATTTCATAACTGTTCTAGTTTAATTAATATCAAAATTCCCAAAAGTGTCAATAGCATCGGAAATTATGCATTTGAGGGTTGTAATAATCTTAATGTTGTAATCGATAATTCAAAAGACAATGTGAAAATTGGAAAGGATGCTTTTAATGGATGCAAATCTGTGAGGTATACTAGATTGATGGTTGATGATTGATGGTTATCTCAATAAATATAGATTAAAGCGATGAAAACAAATCCAAAAATAAAAGCGTATGCATTGATTGCCTCTTTAGTATTTATGATACCAATAAGCATAAATTGGTTTACGTTTCTCGCACGCACTTTTTCTGATGATAATGATACTCCCGTCAATCCTTTGGAATATAAAATCTTAACTGATTCTACCGCAGCAGTAAGTAAATGTCGTCTTCCTGAAATAGAAAATATTTGCATTCCTGAAAAAGTGCTTATTAATGGAAATGATTATACTATCACTTGCATCGGAAACAAAGCATTCAGTTATTGTCGCAAATTAACAAATGTCAAAATTCCTACGAGTGTCACAGAGATTGAATACTCGGCATTCTCTGGTTGCTCCAGTTTGACTAATATCGATTTGCCACCAAATATCACTTGTATCAATGCCTTTACATTCAGCTATTGTACCAATTTGAAAAGTATCGTAATTCCAGCGAGTGTCACCAGCATCGGGTATGAGGCATTTGATAGATGCGATAATCTTGATGTAACAATCGATAATTTTGAGGACGGTGTGGAAATTGAGATGGATGCTTTTAAGGGATGCAAATCTGTAAAGTATACTAAATGACGTTGGCAATTGGCAGTTAGCAGATGGTTATAGCTAACCACTTTCACTTTAAGCCTTATGCCTTCATCAATCGTCAATCGTCAATCATCAATCATCAATCTCCTATCCGCCCATCACCTTCTTCACCACACATTTGATAGCCGGCAGTTCATCCTTCATATCCAACATCGACAGCACAGCCTGCAACTCTTTCAACAGTTCCGGCTCCCGCTTGCACAACTGATATGCGATTTTTATGCAGACTGCCCTCACCGCCACAGGCAGACGCATATTGCATATATTGTCGAGAGAGAAATTGAGCAGATCTACATCAATGTCTTTCGTCTCTGACACCAGCATAAGAGAGATGTTGAGCCACAGACGGAGCTCTCCATCCTCACAGTTGCCAGCCAATATCTTCTCCACGATCTTGCGACGGTATGGCAAAAGCAAACTTCTCTCTTTCTTACACAACACCTCCATCACCCACACCGCATGCCACGCCAAACGGGGGTCATCACCACACGTGATCTCCCATAGCGTGGATATATCCGTGTCGCCGACGAGAATGTCGCCAACAATCGCGTCTACACTACTTTTATGCAAAGACTTGACAGATAAAATTGCGATGATATCCATTATAAACAGTCAAAATATTTTTGTCATGTAAATATAACAAGTTAAAAACATTTTCATTTGCTTTTTTGACGTTTATTTGCTTATTTTGGACTCTATAAAATCAAAATGAAGAACTTTATGAAGATAAGAAATTTGTTTTTCAATACACTTGTTTGCGCGGCACTTACAGCCTGCACTGGAGATTCAACGTCTGGATTGCCAAGTGGTGCCAAGAGTTTTCTAAACAAACACTTTTCAGATGTGGAGATAAGCAATGTGGAAAGCGATGATGACAGCGACGTGGAGGTGACACTTGAAAACAGTATCCGTATCAGATTCGACCGCCGTGGCACTTGGGAAGAGATCAATACGAAGAAAAACGGAATGTCGGAATCATTGAAAAAACTGCTTCCAAACCAAATAAACAATTACGTGTCGAAGAATTATCCGGGACGTGTGATAAGAAAAGTGGAGAGAAAAAAATATGGATATGAGGTGACTCTCAACAAACCTGATCCTGTGGTGTTGAAATTCACAAAAGGTGGAGCCTTTATTTTTGAAGATGAAAATGCTCAGTAAGAGATGTCCTCAAAAAAAGTTATAGCGTTAACCATATCCTTACTTTTGCTTCTTCCTGTCTGCAAAAACTGGATCTCATACCTCATAAGTACGTATGAGGACTACAAAGCTAACGAAATCCAAGAAGAGAAGACAATCCTTATTGATGACGAAGTTGAAACAATAGATGCTAAAGAAGAAGAGGATGATTCTCCAGAAATAACAGACAAAGAGACAGATGAACATGTGTCTCAAAAAGATCAGAACAAACTTGCGTCTCAAAACAATGTAGAGACGCAAGATCCTGCATCTAAAAAAGAGAAAAAACAAGACGCTCATGAAAATCAGGAAAAACATAAAACTAAAAAATCGGATATAGTTGACGCTGCTGACTCCCCATTAAAGTTTCGTTTTTCCTCATGTAATAGACGTGCCAGTGTCGAGTATGACCCTTCATATGAAAATCTAATTTCTCTCAATATCCCGCATAAAGTGCGATACGATGGTGATGTATATACTGTTTATCACATCGACTATAAAGTGTTCTACAATTGTCAAAATATTGTCAAAATAGAAATTCCTTCATCTATTAACGTATCTTATTCATCCTTCCACCATTTTAATAAATTGACCTCCATCGTAGTCGCTCCAGATCATCCGAATCTATCATCTGAAAAGGGTATTTTATATAATAAAGACAAGAGTGAAATCATACGTGTGCCTACAGGATTCAAAGGAGAATTCAAATTGCTTAATAGTGTTAAAAAAATAGGACAACACGCTTTTCAAGATTGTAAAGGGCTGACTAATATCGAATTTCCTTCTAATGTAACTGAAATTGGCGACTACGCATTTGACGATTGTAAAGGATTAACCAATCTTGTTATACCTTCTAATATCAGCAGTATCGGCAGCCATGCATTCTCCGGATGCAGTGGACTGACAAATGTAGAGATTCAAACTCCTACGAATGTCAAATTTGGTTCTTCTGTTTTTTCATATTGTAAGAAATTAAAATCCTTCAAAATTCCTACACACATCACAAAATTGCCAGATGGTTTTTTTGTAGGTTGTTCTAGTTTCGAAAATTTTGAAATTCCATCATACATCACTTCAATTGGAGATAATGCTTTTTCTAGTTGTTCTGGAATGACATACGTGATTATTCCCAAAAGCGTGACAGCCATTGGAAATAATGCTTTTTCTAGTTGCACTGGATTGACAAACATAATCATCCCAGAAAGTGTCTCCTTCCTTGGAAGTGGAGCCTTTTCTAATTGTAAAAACCTTAATGTTTTGGTTGACAACTCTAAGAAAAATGTGGAATACAACACCTCTACTTTCCAAGGTTGTAAATCTTTGAGATGGACTAAGTAATTTTTACTATCTTTGCTCAAACAACATTAAAATCTATGGAAATCATTGTCATCATTCAAGCAGCCATTATCATACTGCTCATCAAGACCCTCTTATCCAAAGACAAAAAGGTGAAGGAGGCGACATCTTTATTAAACGGCTATGGCAATGAAAGGGAAAGCATCACATACAGCTGGAAACTAGACTCTGCAAGAAAGACCAAACTGAAAGGCCATCTGACTCTGCGATTCAACCCTGACGAGATAAAAGAGCAGCGGCTGAACAACCCGTTCGCCACTTTCAACAACTCCAACACAAATGGCGTGGAAAGCAATCTGCGGAAAATGTATTTCTACATGCTCAACCATCCTCGCACACTGATGCATGCCGCAGAGATCGTCAAATACATCAACCGTGAATGCAGTAAAAACCGTATTGATGAACTCGACAAACTGCAATTCGTTTTGGACTTCGTTCAGGAACCTAATGTGAAATATAATTACGACCACGACTGCGCAGAAATCCAATACCCCAAAGAGTACATCCGTTTCCCAGACGAAACTCTATACGACAGACATGGCGACTGTGACTGCAAATCCTTCCTGGCCGCCACCCTATTCCATCTGATGGGCTACAACGTGCTGTTTCTCATCTCCTACAAACTTGAGCATGCCGCTATCTGCATAGAATACGACGAACGTTGGAAAGCACTGCTACAAAATTCCTTGAGCACCGTCGTGACAGAACATGAAGGACGCAAATACGTCTACTGCGAAACAACTTCTGACAATTTCAGAATAGGAGGCATATCTCCCAACTTCACTGTGAAAGATTTTGAAATCAAGATTGAGCTTAGAGGATAAAGTATGGAATGGTTTGAAATAATATTGTGTTTGTTGCTTGTATCCATAGGCATAACTATCATTGTAATATCAATAAAAGAAACTCAAAAAAAGTCCAAAATCAAAGACTTATCTTGCTCTATAATCGCATTGTTGCTTCAAAATGCAGTGAGGAGTAAACACACTTACGAACTTTTGAAGTCGTTTTATAAAAATCAATTTCCAGATTACAACAAACAATCTGCCATCCTTTGGTCTGAAGCAGACTCTTTCGCAAACAAAGTGATTTGGCGTTCAAAAAACATCAACCCAAACACTGCTATTGATTACAATTTTATCATAAAAAATAAGAATCTCCTTTTCCGTCAAAATCTGATACGCCTTTTGTTCAGTCTTGCCGCTGAAGGCGACGGAATAAAAAACGCCGAATGGTATTATCTCATAGATATGATGGGCAAACTGAATCTGAACAAAAGAAGCTATGATTATTTTGTAAGATACTATTCTCCTTTACGTACGGAGTATGACGACTACTCAAAATATTACGACAACGAAACCAAAAAAGAATATTCTTCCTCAACGTCATCGTCTCTGCTCCAACAATACTACGACATTCTTGGTGTGTCAATCGGAGCCTCAAAACAGGAAATCCAAAAAGCCTACCATGCTTTGGCTCTTCAATATCACCCAGATCTTCCACAAAACGCCAATAATAAATCTTGTGAAGCTCAAATGGCAAAGATCAATGATGCGTACGCTCGTGTGATTGCTAGTATGTAAAATAAAATAGGGGCAGGTTTGAAACCTGCCCCTACGTTTTATGTTTTATTTCTTCTTGATCTTATATTCACCATCTTTCACCACCACGTTATAAATATCGGATGAAAGTGGACTCAGATTCAGATATCCGTTGACGATGGTTTTCTCCATCACTACCCTACCATTATTATCGTAGACGGTGACGATTCCTTCGTAAAGGTTTCCGTCCGCGTCGGTGATATGTAAATCTCCATCTGTTGGGTTAGGAAAAACCGACTGTCCTCTTGCTGTCACTTCTGTCACATCTGTCGGATCCTTCACTTCTATATAACCTGTATATGTGGCTTCCGCCTCCGCGTCACTTACTGTCGTAACTGTCCAATTATACATTCCTTCAACAGTAGGTGTACCACTGAAATAAATGTTCTTAGTGGCTGGGTCTATCCTTGTCTCTATTCCCTCAGGTGCATTCGGTTCCCAAGTGATATTGACGGTAGACGCTCCATCCCATGTCAAATAATAGTCACCGATAGGATTATTGATATATACTGTCTGTTTGCTTGATCCGCCTCCATGCTTTGTCAGAGTTGGCTCTACCATATTGCGGAGATTCTTGTAGTACTCCACAGGGCTGTAACCCAAATGAGGTGGCTGGTTGTAACCGCAATGCTGCCATGCCACAGCCATATCGTAGACATGATCATCACGGAGCCAAGGAAGTTTGTAGTCGCTTGGTATTGTTGTCGTGTAGACGGTGAGATAATACTGACCGTTCTGTTCTGTCCAGAACACAGACTCCTCACGCCAGTCTCCCACAAGATCGGCCTGCAAACATGGGTTGTACTTAGTTGCATTGTTGGTGTTGGCACCCCACTGCACCTTTGTTCCGTTCACCATGATATTGTATCCGAATGTGTATTGACGAGCCCACGTTTTTTCTACATTATCCCATTTGTCAACATGTCCACGGTCTGTATACTCCTCAAGCAAATCGCCATCCCAAAAAATACGTCCGTTGATTGAGCTGCTGTTTGTGCTTCCTGTATGCCATTTAGCAAACTCCTTTCCTTTACATGTAAAGATATTTTCACAACTCCACTCCATCGCCTCCGCTCCATCGTATGTGCTGTCGCAATCGAGTATCAATCCTCTTCCTGTATCTCCTCCTGTCTGAGCCTTAGAGAACATCACTCTTCCTGTACGGGCATCAAGCAAAGCACAGTCGTATATAGCTGTCGACTCCTCTGTGATCATGAAATATTCCAAACCATCATTCGACGGATCGAACTCACCCAAATGAGTGGCGTCTCCATGTCCCAAACCTGAGCTCCAAAGCAACTTTCCATTGTGGTCAAGACATGCCGCACCGACGATAATCTCATCAAATCCGTCATTATCCACGTCGCCACAAGTGACACTATGAGCACCCTGTCCATAGATTCCCTGACCTGCTCTGTCTGATGTATGTCTCCATAAAGTGCTTAATGTTTTTCCATCCCACGTATATGCCGCAGCATACGAGTAGGTATAGATTCCACGTGTAGTCACAGCACATGGTGTAGCCTTTCCGTTCACATCAAGGAATGCTACACAACCCTTAAGCCAGTTGCCACGGTGTCCGTAAGTGCTGCCATCCGTGTTGTTTGGTCGATCATCCCAATCCGACTGGATATTAAAGTATGGCCAGTAGTCGATTGTCGCCAACTCTGATCCATCCTTTCCACTATAACATGTGATCCATTCAGGACCACCGTCTGTAATCACACCAGATCCATTGATTGAAGAGTGGTTTGGATTAGATCCTGCTGCCGCACCCTTACTGATGTAATTACCCTTTCCATCCTTCGATCCAGGAGCTGTCTTGGTGATCAACTCTCCATAACCGTCGCCATCAAAATCATAACAAAGGAAAGAGAAACGGCATCCACTCAAAATATTCGGTCCAAGATTGATTCTCCACACCATTGTGCCGTCCAATTTCAAACAATCCAAAATAGGAGGAGCTGTAGGTGTTGCCAACGCTCCCTCACCAGCCGACCAGCACATAATGATCTCCTGCTCACCGTCGCCATCCATATCATAGGCAGAACAGTCGTAAGGCGCATACGTGACATTATCCCCTGAAGGCAATCTGTATGAGCCAGGATGGTTAAGTTTGATATGATGGTATGGATACGCATCCACCCTTATTCCAGACTGAGAGTCAATCACGTCGCCCGCCTTATTCAAAACCTCAAGTGAGAAAGTTGATTTGGCATAATTAGACGAAAGTTTTGTGTTGGTACGATCCTTCGATGAAAACACAAGGTTTCCATCCGCGTACAAATTATATGTCGTAGATTTCGGAGAATCCGTTGCACGCATACGCCAGCTCACGAATACATCGCCATCCGAGCAGGCCCACAGACCACGGTTGTCTCCGGCTTGCACTGTGCTCAATCCTAATGAGCCTAACAGTAAAGCAAAGATGTGTTTTGTAATTTTATTTTTCATGCTATCCCAAGTTTTCAGTTTATGTTCGCTAATATATAGAAGTTTTCCGAAACGTCATTCTGACAAACCTGTATTTTCATAATAGAATACAAATATCAACACTGATTGGGAAAATCATAATGCATAATATAGCCGTGAGTTCACACCCACGGCCATATTAAACTATTTAAAACTTATTTACTTCCTTCACAAACCATTCCATACGAGTCTTAACGTAATTCTTCAAATCGTTCATGCTCTTTCGGTAAGACTCTGGTGTTGTGCTTGACGAACCGCCTCCCTGGCTACCACCACCTGGCCAGCCGCCACCTGGCCAGCCGCCACCGCCACCGAATCCGAATCCAAATCCGCCACCACTACCATTACCAACCTTGTTGGCTGTGGCAGACAATAGAAGATATTCGGTATTCTCGTCGATATAGGCGAGTATCTCATTCAAATGATCATTGGCGTTGAGCACTCTCTCCTTCAACAGACTTTTGAACGCTGGCATCTTGATGAACTCACCAAACCAGCTTGTACATGTTTTGCCAGATGGTTGTGATATAGGATTGGTTGTGATATAGTAGCCTTCATACGCATTGTAGCCATCTCCCATGCTTGAGAACGGATTGCCTCCCCACGCAAGGTCGAAATCCCACATAGGTCCCATCTTTATCTTGCCGTCTTCCATGATAGTGAAATAGCAACTTGTATGCATGTTTCCATCAATATCGTGCGACCACTCCTTTATAAAATACCAGTCAACAAAACTTTCCAAATCAATCAACTGCTCCAAAGCACTGTAGTTGCCACTATAAAGAGCCGATTCAAACTTATCGATAATGTCTTTCACACGATTATAATCAGAAGAATTTTGCTGCAACTCCGGATCCTTAGTGAAGAAAGCATTATGTGATTTCGGTCCTTCTATGGCTCCGTTCTTTATTCCTTCCTTGATATCCGCTTCTATCAGGAACTCTCCATGTACACGATTGTCGTTGATCTTAGCCTGCTCACAGAAATAGTAGTTTCCTTTGTGTGAACCATTGAGCACAAGTTCAGCATTGAATCCGCTTGGCACCCAATCCTGGTTTGTGAATCTCTTGCCAAGATAATTCGACATTGTGTTGCGGAAGAAAGTAGCGTCGTAATAGTTTGCCATCAACACCCAACGCTTATGCTCAAGCATACCCAACACACGCGACTTCTTGTTTAGTTTCACTGCATACGGACGTTTTTCCGTTGAGGCTGACCAAGTGGAATTTCCACGTCCTTTCACCTGAGCCATATCTGGTGCCGCATCATAGTTTACAGTTCCCTCTGCTTCATATACAGTGAACGCTGTATTATTAAGCCATGTTGTTTTGTCTGAAATAGCTTTGTTTCCCTCTGTATTGAGATATATCACTGGCAAACCGCTGTTGTAGATGCATACTGTGTATGTGCGTACATCACCGTTGCTCGATACCACTTTGAATTGCTGTGGCTTAAGGTAGTAGACGGTGCTCTTTCCACTCTCTATCTCCTCACCATTGCAGTATACTTTGGCTCCGTTCGCTACAGAGAAATCCGCCTTAAGATTGAAGTCTACCAAATAAGGCACGAATATCTTCACACTGTCGTTTGCGATCGTCGCATCGTAATCCTCAAGCAGAGCTTTTCCATTGCTATTCTTTTTGATGCTGAACGATTTGATCTCATTGTTGCTTGACGCCTTGTCTGCCTTGGCGCACTTGCAAATTCCGTCGCTCATAGACGACAACCATGAATATCTCTTTTTAATCCAAGATGATAGTGATGAGGCTTCATTGCTAAGACTGCTCTTGCTGCTCCACAATGCAGCATCTGATTCAGCTGAGGCTGAAATCAAATCTTTATACTCCTCTATTGCCGATGTGATCACACTCTCTGTAGAGGCAATCTCCTTGAAACGGTTGCAGACTGCCGATGAGAAATCCACATCCTGCATCATCTTTTCACACCATCCGCTATTGATTGTTGAGAAACCTTCGTACGACTGTCCGTTGTTGCCGAGCCATTTTTCATTTGAAAAGATAGGAGACATCGCTATTTTTCCGTCAGAAGTGATACGGAAATAGCAATCCTTCTTAAATAAGTGTTCATTTTTGCATATCTCATTAGCCCAAATCCAGTCGACGAAACTGTTCTCATCTATGTAGGAGCCAAACGACTTTCCTCCATAAAGAGCAGCCTCAAATTTATTCACAGCAGTTTTTGCTTTCTCTATCTCACTCGACGCATCATCCTCAGACGAATCTACCAGACGAATCTTTGTTCCCTTGTCGGAAACGAACCACTCATCGTCGGCCTCAATATCATTTGTGATCTCCCACACAGCATCTTCCTTCACTCTTCCTTCAGCCACACGTATCTGCTCACATAGTAAATATGTGCCGAGATGCTTGTCGCCCATCACTACCTCCACATATTCAGACGATGGTGTCCACGACATTCCCGTCAACTCTTTTCCAAGCTCAAATCCTGCCTTAGTGCGTAGCATAGATGCGTCATCTGCATTAGAAAGAAGAATCCAACGTTTGTTTTTAGCCATGTCGACAAACGCTGTTTTCTTGCTGCACTTAATATTGAAATCTCGTTTCGACGCGGAATTTTGTCCACCTTTCGGCTTTACTTCAGCCGTGGTTTGAGCAAGAGTCTCACCCTTAGCTGATGTCAGAGTCAAAGGATACTCTCCGTTCCACATCTTTGATGCCATATCGGCAGGAGCATCTATACGGATGATAGGCAGACCACTGTTGTATACCTTCACTGTGTAGGTGTGGATATTGCCCTCTTCATCCATCACTTTGTATTCCACCTTGCCATTATAGACATTGCTGCTAACTCCACTCTTTTGCTGTATGCCATTGACGAAAACATTTCCCGTCGCTACAAATGAAGCTTTGACAGCACCACCCTCATAATAAGGAATGAAGACGCTGATCTCATCTCCACTGATTTTGCCTTCCACGTCGGCCACCACAGTGCCTTTGTTGCATAAAGCTTTGAATGAGAAAGATTTTATCTCATTACCCGAAGTCTTTTTGTCAGCCTTGTTGAAATCTATGGCACTACGGGAAAATGTTATATCCTTCATTTCTGAAATAGGATATGTCAAGTCGAACGACTGGGTATTTCCCTCTATGTTAAAATTGTTGACATTGCCAACATTATAACTGTCATCTCCAAAACCAACAGTTTGACCTTGAATTAAGCCAGCCACTGAAAGTAGCGAAGCTATCGCATATATTGTTTTTTTCATGATTGTTTCATTTATCCGTTATTTCCATTCGTTTGACAGCCATTTGATTCTTGCCGACAACCAATCCTTCAGATTGGCAATCTCATTGTCATAACTCTCACGATTCAAATTCATGGAATTTAAAGATGTGGCATAAGAGTTGGCAAGAGCATCTCCGATAGTCTGAGCCGACGTATCGTCAATCCAAGAAAGGATGTCAGACTCAGCCTTCGAGATCTTATCAAACGCACTCTTCAACGCAGATTTGAACTCAGAATCATCTTTCAACAAAGTAAGCCAGTTTCTATCATAGGCTGTGAATTCCTCCGTGTCGGAATCAGCATTGAAAGCCTTTGCTGATTGGGTAGACGGAATAAAATGAATCTTTTTGTCGTCGTCGATATATATATATGTATCGCTTGCGAACGATTTGTTGTTTTTGGCAATTTCATTCACCACAGTCCATTCTGCCACACTCTCAATATCGAGCATTGTGTGCACCTGACTCCACTTTTTATCAGCGATCGCCTGTTCAAGTTTCTCCATCACTTCACGTGTACGAACAAGTTTTGCACCGTCGACACCCGTTTCAGGATCCTTCATAATAAAGACGGAATTGAAAAGTCGGCTTTTGAAGAAATCGTCACCTTCATCCGGAGCGTCTTCGATACACATCACCATTCCGCTCTCCACTCTTCCCTTGCAGACACGAGGCTGCTCAGAGATCAAATAGCAACCCATATATTTGCCATCAACAATAAGAGCCACCTCTTTTGCCTGTGGATTCCACGATCCACTGAGACGGCTTGCGATGTTGTAGCCAAGCAATGCACGTATGCATGCAGGGTCACCAGCATTGGCTTCAAGAGTCCAGCGCTTGTTTTTGGTGATGTTGAGAATCTCCTGTTTGCTATCGAATTTGATATTGTAACTGTTTTTCTCGTTTGGATCATAGCTGCCACCTTTGACCTTGATTTTACAAGCATCAAGACTCTTGCCATCCACCGATATTGATTT
>CAMJFV010000011.1 GCA_946405045.1 uncultured Bacteroidales bacterium
GGAGGATTGGTTTGCACATAATAGGGAGGGACCAGATTTGATTGTAACTGTAAATGGAGTTACTGATACTATTTTCAAAGGAGAGTCAAGATTTATTGTCGTAGATTTGCATAGTAAAAGACTTGATGAGGATCATTATATGAATACAGATACTGTAGTTCTTACTTTCGCATCCGAAAATCCGATGAAGCTAGTTGAGTTTAAGGATTTAGCAATGTGTTTTGAGGGCGATGGAAAAGTAGTTACCGCAAACATTAGTCGTTTCTATGGAGTTCCGACATGGGGTGTAACGTATTTCGAATCTGATACGACAGCAAAATTGCTCGAGAGTCGAAGAAGTACTATTTGGGCATGGGATGCTTTTGAAAACATTGAATATTACAATATTATTATAAATGTGTATGCACCGATTCCTCCGACTCCGGTCTTGAAAGTTGAGAGAATTGGTTCTAATTATGAATATGCACTTTCTCTTGACAACAGTTATGACCGTGATGGAAAAGTAATGAAATATGAATGGTGTATAGATGGCAATATAGTGCCGTACTCTATTGAAGACAATAGATTTGAACATGTAAGAAATGGTGTATGGAAATCAGGCAAGGCTGCTTATGGAGGCACTTATATTACCGCAACCTCTTTGAGCAGTGTCAATCATTCATTCCAGACTGCGGGAGAGCACACGGTATACTACCGTTGTATGGACGATATGGGAATTTGGTCGATGTGGTACAGTAAAAAAATTAATGTAGAATAATCATGAAAAAGATATATATGATTTTGTTGGCACTATTTTGTGCTGTTGGTTGTTGCAATGCTCAGCTTATCCACACAAAAGGAAAGATGGGATTAGGATTTCGTTGGGGAAAAGGATACAAGAACGATTATAATATAGGATTGTTCTACAACCTATACACAAGTGAGAAACTTGGACTTCTAATTGAATTAGATCGAGAGAAGGCACAATTTGATTATAGTAATTTCACCAATCAGTTTCTGCTTGGTGTTGGTTGTGAAGCCGTAGTATGGAATCCTCGTCCACGATTCTACATGAATCTGAGTTTGGCAGGCAACATAGGCTATGACCAATGGGATTGTACTATCATGGATTGGCAAGAAAAGCATGTCGTTGGTGGTGCCAATGGAGGTTGGTCTATTGAAGCATATCCTTGGCATTTCCTATCTTTCGTATTCAAAGCAAGAGAATTCCTGATTTTTGGGAAAGGCATGAATTATGTCAAACCTGATTTCTCGTTGGGCGTGAAGGTTAATTGGTAGTATGAAATTAGTAAAAGCATAAGCAATGAGAAATTCGATTAAGTCTATGAGATATATAGGTTTTATTTTAGTCCTTTTAACAACTTTGTCCTCTTGCGACAGTAGGGAGGATTGGTTTGAAATGAACAGCGAATTCCCTGATCTTATTGTGAATATCAATGGTCATGCAGATACAATTAGACAAGGGGAAATGAGGAAGATTACTATTGATCTTAGAACGGCAATTAATGTTAAAGGTGGAGGATTTTTTATTACTGATACGGCTAATGTAAAGTTAAAAGGAATCCGTGATAAAGAAATTTGTCCATTGTATGGAGTTAATTTAAAAGAAATGACGATAACGGGAGGAAGAAATTTTGAAATAGGAGAGAATAAAGAATTGAATATATTGTTATATGATGCGTATACATGTGATAAGTATGTCTTATTTAGAAATGATACATCAGCTGCTCTTTTAAACACTTATCATGGACACTTGGAAGTATTTGATGTATTTGGAAATAATCAGACATATACAATAGAAGTTAATGTTTATGGACCGATTCCTCCGACTCCTGTATTGCAGATAGAGAGGTTTAATTATAATGAATACGAATACAAATTATCTCTAGAACAGAGTTTCGATCGTGACGGAAAAATCATGAAATATGAATGGTGTATAGATGGAAATATTGTGCCTTATTCATTGGAAGATAAAAGATTTGATTTAGAAGAAGGACCTTGGCAATCAGGCAAGGCCGCATATGGAGGTACATATATAACAGCTACATCTTTGAGTAGCGTTAATCATTCATTTCAGACAACTGGAGAGCACACGGTATATTACCGTTGCATGGATGATATGGGAATTTGGTCGATGTGGTACAGTAAAAAAATAAATGTAGAGTAATTATGAGAAAGATATATATGATTTTATTGGCACTATTTTGTGCTGTTAGTTGTTGCAACGCTCAACTAATCCATACTAAAGGAAAGATGGGAATGGGATTCCGTTGGGGAAAAGGAACCAGAAATGATTATAACTTAGGCTTATTTTACAATCTGTATACTAGTGAGAAACTTGGACTTTTAATTGAATTAGATCGAGAGAAGGCAACATTTGATTATAGTAATTTTACGAATCAATTCTTGCTTGGAGTTGGTTGTGAAGCCGTGATATGGAATCCTCGTCCTCGATTCTACATGAATCTGAGTTTGGCAGGTAACATAGGCTATGACCAGTGGGATTGTACAATCATGGATTGGCAGGAAAAGCATGTTGTCGGAGGTGTTAATGGAGGATGGTCTATTGAAGTATATCCTTGGCATTTTCTATCTTTTGTTGTAAAAGCAAGAGAATTTTTGATATTCGGAAAGGGCATGAACTATGTAAAGCCTGATTTCTCTTTGGGTGTGAAGGTTAATTGGTAGTATGAAATTAGTAAAAGCATAAGCAATGAGAAATTCGATTAAGTCTATGAGATATATAGGTTTTATTTTAGTCCTTTTGGTGGCTTTGTCCTCTTGCGACAGTAGGGAGGATTGGTTTGCAAGGGAAGGAGAAGATGTTGCGTTTGTCATTAAAACGTACAAAAGAGATGTAAGCTACTTACAAGAAAATCCCGAAAAGTATGATTATCGCAACGACACCGTTTACAGTCAGAACCCTCGTGTTGTGACTTATGACCTAAAAGTATGTTGGCTTAGGAAAGATGTGGGGTATGGAAGTGGATCTCTGGGTATTGATATAGAAGGTATCGGACAAAAAGTAGGAGAAGAAAGTGGTTCAGAATGGAGTATATCTTCTACTTATACTTCTCCACAATTGTATGGTGATTATTACGGGAAAGATGGTGATAGACATAAAGAAATCCATTTCGTAGGGTTAGAAATTCCTGGAGTAAACAATGATACAGTAGCTATATTATTGAATACAGCGAATATCGTCTTGGAACTTAGAGACGCATTTCGAAACAAGGTCTATTGTCATGTGAAAGTCAATTTGTGGAGTGATATACCGCCTATTCCAGTAATGGAAATAAATGATGTTAAAGGGGTCCCTATGGAAAAGGTGTTGAGTCTTAACAACAGTTATGATAAAGATGGAAGCGTGGTAAAGTATGAATATTGTATAGATGGCAATGTTAGAGATTACAACTATCCAAAATTTGAAATTGAAAACGATTATAGTGGAGGAAAAGGAGCCTACGGAGGAACGTATATTACATCAACGGAATTTAGTGAGATCAGGCATTCTTTTCAAACTGAAGGAGAACATATTGTCTATTACAGATGTATGGACAATCTTGGATTGTGGAGTGTATGGAAAAATGTAACAGTAACAATAAAATAAAAGTCAATGAAAAATTTAAGTGTGGCGATGCTACTGGCTATGTTGCCATTTTTCGCAGAAGCTTTTGAATATAGTTCCTCTAGTGATTGTAGTGACCATTACACTCCCCAAAGTAGTAAATGGGGAAAAATCCGATTCCCAAGTAATCAGAATTGTATTAAAGCAGAGTGTAGCTCAGATCAATATTTGACGGATAATCATTCGATTCTTTTAAAGAGAGGCTATTTTGAAATATGGGCAGAACAAGTGTCGAGAGGAAATGACAATGTGAGAGGTCTTGCACTTAAAGACTATTTGTTTTTTTTTGTATCTGTTCCTGGCAAATCTGAAGAGGGACCATACGAATATGGAACTACATTTGAATACGATCAAGGAAGAGATATAGACGAAGATGAACACACATGGAAGGTGTCAACCTCTGGAGGTAAAGTTATTACCTATCAAGATTTAAAAGAAAAATATAAGAACATTACAAATGGAAAGATATTGAGTGACCTAGGAGATCAGGTCACAGTTACATTTCAGTATGTAACTTGGATTAAAATATATAGAGGATCTGATAAAGATGGTGACAAATATGACAGAACCTGTGCTGCAAGAAGTAATAAGATTACAATTCCATTAATGAATTGCAATTCTGGACTTATTGGAGCAAATACAAAATTAACTCCAAAGATTATAGCAAATGATGAGGAGTCAGGTACAGAAAATATGGTATATGCTATTTATCCTACGTGGAAGTATGAAGAAACTGATAATTGTATTCAAACTACAAACGTTCAAAATTCAGGAAGTTATAATTTGAACAACTATCTATATTTCACTTGGTCTCTATCCCCAAAAAATTCTTGGACTTCATTGAAAGAAATAAACAAGTCTATCAAGACTACAGAAATGAGTGATCTTGACATTTTTGTGAATTTCCAATATAAAGATTTAGGCAATTACAAAACGGGAAGCCTTTTTGAAGTGAAACGATCTATAGGCTTGACAAACAGTTATGATGGGGGGCTTTGTGCTACTCCAGCTCTAACCTTTGAAATCGTCCCAGAAGCTTTCCTATCAGAGAAAGGTGTGAATCCAGTAAAAGTCTGTCCCAAAAAAGAAAAAATGACTTTTTCTGGAACAAACGAGTATCGTGATCCTGATTGGATGTATCTGAAGGGAGAGAATATCAAGTTCAGAGACAGTGACAACCGAATCGTTTCCATTAGCGACGCTATGTATGACGCATACGGAATCAAATACGGATGGGAATATTCGACGGACAAGGAGAACTGGATTACATTAAAAGACACGATGAATACGGAGTTTGGAATATATCCCAACGGAGATTTCAACTACATTCGTAATTTCTTGTCTCAGCCATCGGTAAAGGAATATGATCTGTTGGTTCCAAACAATATGTTCGCTGATGGCAAGACACGTTATTTCCGACAGGTGGTGACACTGGAGAATTTCTCGAACAGAAAGATTGTCTCAGAGAAAATCCATGAGGTTACACCTTACTATGTCATAGAAAATAACGATTTTAAGGTTCAACCATTAGGTACACTATGTGCGGATGGAACCTCTCAGGAAGTTGACTTGAACGTGACTTTCAACCGAACAATGAGTTCAGATGCTCTTGCCGGATATAAATGGGTGTCGAATGACGCAGCTCTCCAATTTAACTGTTCGTTCTTGGAAAACGAGGAGGAGTACAAAGGAATGATTCTGAATGCGACTTACAATGTCTTTTCGGATACTGCTTCTGCATACGACGCTAATATCACGGTGACTGACGGATGTGGAACAAAGGTGGATTTGAAAGAGACTCTTACTTTCGAGGAGCAACCAAAGCTGGATCCAAACAATGTCATTTGTACTAACGCCACATACGAGTACAATGAACTGCAGAACCAAGTTGAAATTGTGATTCCAGAAGGTGTGATAGGATATCTGAATATAGACAAGAGTGACAACAACTATTCGACAAGCCAATATCTGTATAGCACGAATGGATATAACTATGAGAAAATCAGCAGTCACGGAGTGGAGATATTGCTTACTTCAAAAAGTGAGCAGGCTTATTTCATTAAGAAGAAGAGCAACAGAGGCAACCAATGTGAAAGTGATATTCTGAATGTGCTTGTCAAAAGGGTTGGAGCACTTGTAGGAAACCACATAGACAAAGATACTTTATATGTCTGCAAAGGATCTAGGAATCCTCTTATCACAGGAGGCTCTGTTTCTGGAGGCTTTGGCGAAGGTGCTACTCTCACATATTTGTGGATTTACAGTTATGATGACACGACCTATACTGCAATGATTGACGGAAGTTCCAAGACATTGACAGATTCCAAAGTAGAAGCTGGTACATGGAACCAGGTTATAGATAAAAAAGTCTATATCAGAAGAATTGCGACGAGTAAGAAGGGAGCTGGCGTGATGTCAGACACCAGTGCGGCATTTGTAGTCATGCCATATTCAGATCCAATGATCGAATTGAATACAAATACCTATGTGTGCTATGGAGACACAGTAATCCTTAACGGAAGTGTGGATGCTGATTTTACAGCTCAGATAGAAAAAACAAATACTGCTGTCAATTATTGGTATGCAGGAGGAAAGAATAAAAATATCTTCTCTTCCACATCCCTCTCTCCATATCCAATAATAATCACAAAAGACACCATCGTCTATGTCAACGTGGATTTCTGTGGAAAGACGGTATCAAGCAAGGGAATCTCCATCACAAGTGGAGCCAACTTGAAACCGATGGTGAAGGAAGGAGATTGTAGAGTTAGAGGAAAGAAGATGGAGGTCTCTGTTGTAAGAGTCAACGCCGACTATACATACAAGATCAACGGAGTAGAAGGTTATACAACTGAAATCGACATTCCAAAATCTGGTGGATTCGAGTACAATGTGACTGTAAACGACTCTAAATGTGAAAAGACATTCACATATGAAATCGAAGATGGCAAGTTGCAAGATTCATTGAGACATTTCGAGTTGGCTGTAGATGGAAGCAAATTGACAGACGGGCAGAAGGTATGCGCAGGAATAGTACATTCTTTTGCCAATATCCAGCAGGAGAACATTGACAACATAGCCAACAATTACACATGGTATGTAGACGGCAAATCACAATCATACAGCAATAACGCATCATTCAACTTCATGATGCCGACGCCAGGAAAGACATATACTGTATTACGAAAAAGCGAGGAGATTGAAAACGGCAACACATGCCAGTCCATCCTTGACTCTATCAAGGTGGTCACATACGACAATATCAGCGGTGCCGTATTGACAACGGACAAAGAAACCGTCTGCTATGGCAATGGCGTCTCCTTGACTATCAGCGGAATGAAGGGAGCCAGTGAGGCTGAATATAAATATACCATCTACGACGGATCCAAACAGCTTGTCAGCAAGACTGTAGGATTCGGCAAGAGTGATGAGGAATATATCGACAAATTGGATTCTGCTGGAATGCACAACCTATACGCTGTAGTGAGAGATACATCGATATGTCATAATAACGAGACATATTCTCAGAAGACAGACAAGATCCAGTTGTACCAGGCAGAGACAGCAGAGTTCAAACTAACAGCGTCGCCATCGGTAATCGAGGAGAATGCTGGTCTTACAAAGGTGGTCATCACTCCGACTGCTGAAAATGGAGACAAGGTGACTACTGACAATTTCACTTATTGGTATACGACAGATAAGGGGACAATCAAAGATGAAGCGGAAGGAAACTTTTCTATTTCTGTCAGCGGTTCGGATTTCAGCACAAATGGAATTTTAACCATCAACGTAGAAAGAACTGTTTCAGGAACAGGATGTACAGCGAACAATAGTGTTATCATCACACAGACAGCAGGATTTGAGGATCAGCCAAGCATTTTATGCGATGCCGCAAAGGATGACGATCAAGCAGAAGTGTGCGGAGGATCAGAGGTAAAACTATCCATTGCCGCCCTACCTTCGTATGGATTAAAAGTCTTGACATCAAAAGATGTCACATACTCCTGGTATAGAAATGGAGAGTGGCAAGCAGAAAAGGATTCCATATATATGGCGACAGCAAAAGCAGGAGACACTTCTGTTTACCAATGCAAAATAAGCTATTTGTACGACGCTGCTATGAAGCCTGCGTATATTTTCAGCCATGAATTCAAACTGATAGGCAAGAAGGGAGTGGTGCTTGGCAACGTCTACCAGCAGAGTGACAGATCAAGATCTATGGCTGTGTGTGTCGGAAGTGACAAAGAAATCACTTTGAACGTTGATGCTGATCTTGACATAAAAGATGAGATCAGCTGGTTGGAAAGTAAAGACGGAACTAACTGGACTCCTATTGCAGAGACTAACATAAAGGAGCAGGTAGAAAACACTTTGGTGTTGAAAACTTCCTACTATACAGGAGCAAAAGGCAATTACTATTTCCGAGTTAAAGGAACGAGTGATTGTGGATCAGAAACATATAGCAAATCATTTACTCTTGAAGTGGAGGATCTTCCAACAGTTCCTGAGGTCGCTTTAAGAAATAGTAATGTGATTAACGGAACAATAAACAGCCTGAATTTCTCTCCAAAGAACAGCTACGCTGGCTATCGCTATGAGTGGGGAGTAAGCGAAGACGATATGCCGTTCTTTTCTACTGGAGGAGCACATGCAATTGTTGATGGAGATTTTGCGGTGGGAGACAACACTATATATGTACGCAAGGTGTCGACAACAGGCGGACACTGTGCAAGTGCTGTGATTTCGTATGACTTCAAGTTGTATGAGGAGTTGAGTATTGGTGATTTGATGGCGACAACACAGGCCAAAGTTAGATGTCCGAACGAGGACAAACATACTCTACAGATATCTGGCGTGAACGGAGGAAGCGGAGAGTATGCCATCACATGGCAATATAAGAGCGATGAAGGAGACTGGATATCATTCAGCAACACTAGTTCATTGCCATTCAAATTTTCAATCGAGGACCCGGTAAAATTAGCAGGAGGAACTATATTTCAGTTTATAATATCGGAAGGATTGTCTACAACGACAACATTCAGAGCTATCGTTTCAAGTACAGGAGATTACAAGGGTGCAGCGAAGTACTCGACGGAATACAAGATTGAATACTACGAGCCATTGAAAGATGAAGGAATTGATATTTCTGAGACGCTTGTATGTTATGGAATGACAAATGACAGAATTATAGGAAAAGCGACAACAGGAGGAAATGTGTCATCTCCATATCAGTATCAGTGGTATAAGACAACAAACAGAGATTCGGATTTGTGGGAGGCAATTCCGTCGGCGACATTGCAAAACTACACAAAGAGAGACACTTTGTATGAGACCACTTTCTACAAGAGAGTAGTGACAGATGGATGTGGCTGCACTCTTGAAAGTGTCGTAAAACGAGTCGGAGTAAACGATATTGTTGAGATCAAAGCAGAAGATATCAGATATGACGCAGTTGTATCGGACGGTAATGTAGCCACTATGTGGGGTATGCCTAACGGAGAGGCTGATGCAAGCCAGTACGTTTGGTATAATGAAGCATGGCAAACCCTTGATACAACTAAAGTCAGAGAATTGTATGTGACGAAAAATTCATTAAATGTCACAGGAATTAACCAGCATAGCAAATTGTTTGTGTATTATGCTAAGAAATATCTTAACGGATGTTTGAGCTACAACAGCGACACTTTGTACATTACGACATGCAAAAACACAAGCGGAAATATCTTTATTAATGCAGAGAATGAGGATAATTTTTGGGTGTGCTCGGGAACAACTGACATTGAGATATTGTCAGAAAGCAATCCTCTGAATGCCAAGAGATACGTGTGGTATTACAGAATCACTGAAAATAATGAAGACGACGAACCTGTGACAGGGAACTGGAAACCAGTGGGTGGAATAAATGAATTGTATGCTACAGGAAAAAATATAAATCTTGACACTTGCAATCTAGAAAGGGATGCATTAAAGAACGCTAAGGGAAGAAAGAAGATTGTAGAGTTGAAGAGAATCGCTGAATTTGAAGTCGCAGGCAATGAGGTGTCGATGGAGAGCAACGTCGTCGCAATCAACATCGTGCCAACAATGACATCCAATCCTCTTACTCTGACATCAATTACAGGTACAATATCAAGCGACAAGATATACTACTGCAAAGGGGATATTGCAGAACCTGTGTATGGCGACGAAATGGATCCGTCAAGTGTCGTATTGGAAATATGGAGAAATCCAAATAAATATTTCGGACCAGGATTGTATGATCCTGAATATGAGGGAGGAATATACACATGGTTTGAATACAGTGTGGATGGCACAGATTATGATACAGTCCGTATGATCAATTCCGTCGAAGACAATGATTTTGCCAGATCTTTTTATCCTGGAGAAGGAATAGAAGGATTGATGAACCAGACATATTACGTAAGACGTGGAGTCTCTGACGGATGTTCTAGCGTCTACTCAAACAAACTTGTATTATCGGTAAGTGATGAGGTGGGAAGCATGTCCTCTATCTCCATGTTCGCACTTGAACCTGGCAAGACAGATATACAGGATAGAATGAGTAAAGGTTTTGAGTTCGGAGACAGTCTTGTCGTATGGGATTCTTCAAGAGAAGCTTTCGATTGCAAATGGAGTCTTGACAGTACGTTCAAAGATACATTTGAAACAAACAAACAGTTTGTCGGTTTCACTATTGACGAAAATGTGTCCGTCAGACTTATGGATGATCCGAATATCTATATGAAAAGGAAAAGCAAGAAAAGTCTATATGAAGATTGCTGGTCATCATCATTACAGATCCCTGTAGCAGTCGGAACAGCAAGTAAAGGAGGACTGATTTCGGAAAATCAGAAGGTATGTTTTGGTGCTGACTTCAAAGGCATAGACAATATCGAGGTGGCAAGCGGAGAATGGATATCTCCTAAATATGCTGAAATGAAATGGACTTACAGATGGCAGTGGTCGCAGGATAGCATAAAATGGGTGGACATTGAAAATTCAGACAGTATTGGATTGAGTGCCAAACTTGTGAATACATATGTCGATCCATTGAAACTTATGACAGGCAAAACTACATATTTCCGCCGTGTGGCGACTAACGATTCATCAAGAGTAAGACACTCTAATGTGGCTGTGTTGTCGTATTACGATGAAATGAAGCCAGGAGTGTTGAGTGATGATCAGGATGGAAAGACTGGTTATTGCTCAGGAGACGACCTTCCTGTTATCTCTACAACTGAGCCAACAGGTGGCACATTTGAGGAGAACGGAATTAGCTATACATGGAAATTGTCTATTGATGGAGGCGAATATGTGGAATTATCGACAAAGAAAACCACTCTTGACATTGCGTTTGAGGACACTATCTATAATCAGACTCTTGACAAAAATGTAAAAGTAAGTGTCATCTGCGAATACTCAGATGGAAAACTCGGTTGCGGAACTGTAGAGAGCGAGCCTCTGGATTATGTCTTGTATCGACGCAATGAGGCTCCGTCGATCTATCAGAACAATGATAGCTGCGACGCTTCTCTTGTCAAGCTTGTTGTATATAAAGAGGATGTGAAGAAGACTTATCATTGGTCCGCAATCTATATTGACCCGACAGACACAACATATACAGAGAAAATCATCTGGAATTATGTCGGAGACAGCAATATGATAGTAAGGAATTCCATGCCAACTAGTCTGTATGGCATAAAGAGTATTGATGATGAGACAGGATGTGTGAGCGATTATTACTACTTCAATGTGGACAGTTTGCCTGAACTGGATCAAGCAATTCCTGTGGCACCTGCTGCAATATGCGAAGGAAGTGATCTTGAGATAAAGGGAGGAACGTTGTCCGGAGGAAATGGAGAGAAAACTTTCCAATGGCAGATTAGTGTCACTGGAAGAGCGGATGATTTCTCTGACATCGTGGATGCAACGGATGAAAATCTGATTCTTCCTTCTAAATTCATGAAGACAGGATCTTATTTCAGAAGAGTTGTTGTCGACATGTGTGACACAGATACTTCGGAAATTGTCTATGTCGGAGTTCGTGAAAAAGTTTCGGTGAGTCCCGAAGACTTGTCGTTTAATGATTTCTCATGTCCTAACGGAATATTTACAGCAGTTGTTGTCGCAACAAAAGACAGTCTTGCAGCATCGGAGTTCTGGTCTCTCGGACATGATACGATTGACATTATAGGAAAGTATATCCAGATGGAAGGATTCCCTGGCGACAGTATGGAATACTCTTTCATCCATTATGTGACCGACACTAACGGAGTGACTTGCCAGAGTGAGGCAATCAGCATGACTGCACACAACAGGCCGTCTTTAATCAAGGGGGAGAATGTTATTTCCACTGATAATTTCACTCCATGCAATGAGAGCTATACTAAGGTGGAAGGAACAAAACTTGGAGGCATATACTCTGATCAGATCTCTTATTCATGGTATGTGAATGATGTTGAACAAATCGGCAGATTCGAATCTGATTTGAAATTCCGTGCGCAGGATGATATGTATGTAAAGAGAATAGCAAATAACGGATGTACGACCGACACAAGCAATATCCTGCATCTTGAAGGTCAGATGGTATTCTACTACGATTATGAGACTGAATTGGCAATGGAGGTGGTGAGCAACGTCGCCGACAGCAGTGTCATAATGAACATCCTTGGATCAAAAATATTCGGAGAAGGTTATCGTTTTGATGGAGACGGTGAGATGCCAAACGTCACTTCAAACAACATCCGTCTCCCATATAAGTACGACACTTACAAGGACACAATCCTTGAAGTCTATGCAAATCAGTCTTATTGTGTCAAACCTTATGCGATAAAGCCTTTGAGGGGCGGAATCATAAGTTTTGACGGGAATACGCAAATATGTGGAAACGAAGATATTTCAAATATTGTTGCGACAGAATTAGAGGGCGGAATAGGTATGATCACCTACCAGTGGCAATATAAGAATGAGAGAACTCCAGATTTTGTCAATATTGAGAATGCGACTGACAAATATTACACTCCGTCAGCTATTGATGTGGCGACAACCTATAGAAGAGTGGCAACTGATGGTGTGTATAAGTCTATCAGTAATGAACTTACTTTGAGCATCAGACCATTGCCAAGCGTTGCTCAAATTGAGAGCGGATTAGCAGAAGAGACGATGAAAAAGATGGGATTGGCCTATAAACAACATGAGGAATACCAATGGATTCCTAACGCAGAGGTGATGGAAATGTATCTCGTCGATTCGGCTTACAACGCGGACCGAACTTATTGGCAGAAGAGCTATGACAAAATAGATTGGCAGACAGAATCTACTGATAATGACTCTATGCTTGTAGCTGACACGACATCACTAGTGTATTACAGATATATTGCGGAAAGTGCATGTGGAGCGGATACAAGCTCGTTTGTAAAACTCTTCACAGCCAATATCGATCCAATAACTGACGAACAGATAGACTGGGCTAACACCGATACTTTCGTTTGTAGGAATGACAACAAATTAACTTGTTTGAGATTCGGATTGGCATCTGGAAATCCAAATAATGCTCAAGTTGCAATAAATAACAAATATTTATATTCATATAAAGTTGAGAGCAATAGCAATGCGTCTGTTTGGTGTGGAACTTCAATGATTACGGAAAACTCACTGGTAGCTTATTCCAATAGTGTACGTATATCTGAATTGGATAGCACAGGAAACAAAATATTGCCAAGTGATAATGTCATATTGTATGTGACAAGACATGATACCGCACGTGGATTATCAGTGACTCGTTCTGTCACTCTAAAAGTTGACGCTTTTGATGCGACATTTGCGATGTCAATTGAAAATGAGTCTGAAATTAAAGTGGGCGAAAATGGAGTCAACAGAATCAATCAGGGAGACAGGGTTCGATTTATACCAATTGTGACTTCAAACATGGAAGGAAACATGTCTTACAAGTGGTCTCTTGAAGAGCCTTTGAACAAGGATTTCTTCAATAAATATGGAGGAAGAAATGGTATGGATGGATTGACGAGTGAGATGAAGGAGCCTACATGCTATTACTATAATGGCGGTCGTTATCCTGTTTCGTTGATTATTTCGGATGGATTCTGTCAAAAGACAATCAAAGATACGTCGTTATATATTTCAGAATCTTCTTTGAGAAAATTCGATGTTCCTATGGCATTGGAGAACGAGTTGATGGGAATAGACGGCAATGACTCATATGTGAAGATTCCATTCATCAATGTGTTCCCTACTCTAGTTACAAATATTGTGAATGTAAGTTCAACGGATAAATCCGAACATAATGCAATCTTGGTGGATGAACTGGGAAGAACACTTATGATCGTGTCGTTCAACGGATCAGTTCAGATCTCTATGGACAATTATATCAGTGGCACATATTTCATAGTTGTGGACAACCAGGAGAAATTCAAGATCATAAAAAAATAAACCAGTTAAGTTGTTCCTTTATATAAAATCAGGTCGGTGTTCACACACCGACCTTTTTATTACATATACAAACAAAAAAGGAGTTCATTTCTGAACTCCTCTTGCGGTATGGACGGGACTCGAACCCGCGACCCCATGCGTGACAGGCATGTATTCTAACCAGCTGAACTACCACACCATTTTGTTTTCGTCGCTCTCATTTCCTGATTGCGAGTGCAAAGGTAGTACATTTTTCTATATCTACAAATCTTTTGTCACTTTTTTTGTCAAAAAATTAGAATTATTCCATATTATGGTTGTCGTCATACGACTTTCCTATATATAATCATAGTATTTATATCCAAATCTTCACATCATAAAAAAAAGAAGACGCGAATAATCGCATCTTCTTGTCTAATCACTTAACTACTATAATGTCTTCGCAAACGTTTTTAAATCTGAATAGAACTTGTCAGTATAATCTTTTGTCTCCACAGGAGCCTCCCCATCGGTGAGAAGATAAACTGTCTGCATTCCTGCTTTATAGCCAAACTGTAGATCCGAAATAGAATCTCCCACCATGGTAGACTCAGCAAAATCAACTTCAGGGAAATCCTGTTTGGCCTCTTTTGCCATACCTATCTCAGGTTTTCTTCTTCCAGTCTCCTCACAAGTAAGATCGACGCAATGATATATTTTATCTATTCGTCCTCCCGCGTCAACTATATCTTTAATCATTGAAGAATGGACCTCTTCAAGCTGTTGCTCCGTAAACAGTTTCTTGCCTATACCGCGCTGATTGGTAACGATAAAGATTCTGTCAAACTTTTTAGCGAATATTGCCAAAGCTTCTTTCACTCCATCAAGGAAAACGAACTCCTCCGGTTTAGTGACGTAGCCTCCGACGACTCTCTTATTGATTGTACCGTCTCTATCAAGGAAAAGATATTTTGCTTTCGGGAATAAATCTCCAAATTCACACTGTGCTTTATAATAATCCTCAGGCACACCGATATCTATGAAATATCCACCAAACGGATAAGCTACTATATTCTTGCGGAAAGAAGGCATTTCAAGAATCTCCTTTTCAAAAGAAAATTTTGTCGGCATTCCCTGAGCAAGCAGCCAATCCTTCTTCACAATATAAATTCCACCATTGATGAACCCTTCTCCACTCAATTTTCCCTTCTCCACAAAATCGAGCAAATTACCTTCGTCATCCACCTGCACAGCCCCATATCTCTCCACATTCTCCACCTTACGCAACGCTATCGTGATATTGTTGCCTTTGTCGAAATGGAATTTTTGGAAGACAGTGAAATCAATATCAAAAAGAGTATCTCCATTAAGCACAAGAATATCATTGCTCTTTGCATAAGTCGACGCGAGAGCTATCGCACCACCAGTAAACAGAGGTGTCGTCTCCTGGGCATAACTGATATTTATTCCACGGTAACTGTCACCAAAATACTCCTGTACCTTCTCGTGCATATAGCCAGTAGAAAGGATGACGTGATTGATTCCAATTCCTCGAAGACGCTCAAACAAATAGGCGAGGAATGGTCTTCCGTCAACAGGGGCCATAGGCTTCGGAATGTTTCCAAGCACATGTTTCAAACGTGTGCCAAAGCCACCTGCCAATATAATAGCCTCTGAAATCATATTGTCCAAGTCTTTAACCCATTTGAAGTAAACTCATACCTCTTTGCTGCCACGCCGAGTTCAGACAAAGCCTTTTCTACAGCAAAACGAGTGCAGTTAGGACAATAGAAGAACATGAATCCTCCTCCTCCCGCACCAGAGATTTTTCCTCCAGTCGCTCCCGCTTTAAGAGCAGTCTCATATAGTTGGTCGATAAACGGATTTGAAATTCCATCTGTCATCTTCTTCTTATATTCCCATCCGAAATTAAGAAGTTCACCCATTGCGTCAATATCTCCTTTAAGCAAATGCTCTTTCATCTGGACAGCCTGTTCCTTCAACTTATGCATAGCCTCTATAGACGTCTGGTTTTTGCCCTTTACGTTTTTTACCTGACCTTCGATAATCTTGGCCGATTCTCGACTTGTCTGAGTGTAACAAAGAAGAAGATTATGTGCAAGTTCATTTTGGAATTGACAACGAACACGAAGAGGATTCACAATCACCTTATTGTCCGCATAAAACTCCATAAAGTTCACACCTCCGAATGTCGCCGCATATTGGTCTTGTTTTCCTCCTGCCATCTGCAAATCCTCACGCTCAATCTTATATGCCAATTGAGCGATATCATACTCTCCAAGAGGCAACTTCAACCACTCCGCGAAAGCTCCTACAATAGCTACCATTAAAGTAGACGAAGTGCCAAGGCCAGAACCTGCAGGAGCGTCCACATGCAATGTGATACGGAAAGAAAGTGGAGAATGTGTGAAATCCGACACTATTCTATTGTATGCGCCTTTAGCCAAAACGAAGAAGCCATCTGTAACCAATCTCTGCGTCGCCTCACAAACTTCAAACTCATCGCAATCTGGTCCGACAAATTCAACCTTACCATTATCAAGAGGCTCGATAGTGGCATACGCGTACATATTTATAGTTGCGTTGAGAATAGCTCCTCCATAAAGATCGGAGAATGGAGACACATCCGTACCTCCTCCAGCAAGGCCGAGTCTCAACGGTGCTTTACTACGATATATCATGGTCTTAAATTTAAGTTCTTTTTCAATCCTATAACGAAAGATACCTTTCCATTATTGTATTTGCATGTCAAAATTAACGAATAAATTTATTTTTTTTGATGTCGTTTGTAACAAATATGAAGAATAACATATCTTTTATTTTATCCGACATACATAATAATTTATCAAATGGGCGAGCACAATATAATTGTCCATATAAAAAATGGGTGTGGATCTTAATCCACACCCAAATATCAATTAGTATTTTAATCTACCTATACATTGGGACATCCACAATGAACCAATGTTCAGGACGACATCAAGGATTTGTCCTTATTGTCTGATCAAAGTGAAGTGACCAGTGTAAGTCTTCTTGATTTCCTTGATCTGGATCTCATACCAGTAGTCGGTCGACGGCATTGCAACTCCATTATAGACTCCGTCCCAGTCTGTTCCATCACCTGCATGATATGATGCCAACTCCTTACCCCAACGGTCGAAGATTGTCACCTTGGCATCAGGATAACCTTCAGCCAATCCCTTGACCACGAACTTGTCGCCTACACCATCTTCATTTGGAGAAACAAGGAACGGAATCTCTATCGCTGGATTGTTGACAACAAACTTGAACTCAGTTGAACAACCTACCTCGTCTATAACCTTAACAACATGCTCACTGTACGACAATCCGTCTCTGATGTTGTTCATGATCTCAGGATCGTCCTCTTTACCGTCTATGATATACTTGAACTCTCCTGTTCCAAGACCGACCTCCATCTGTATCTCAATCTGACGTATACCTATTGAGTCTACCTGGAACACTGACGGTGCTGATGTAACCTCCACATACTTCTGAACCTCCGCAGAACATTTGCCTCGTGTCATATTCAATGTGAATGTAGCGTAGTCAGGTTCTGGCACAAGCGATGCAGTCACTCCTGTAAAGATTGAATCCTTCTCCTCATACTTCCACTCGTAAGTTTCAGCCTGATATGAGGAAGCATCAAGAGTAAGTTCATCGAACTGACATATTCTATCCGCTGTCTTTATTTCTCCTTCTATCGGTTTGTGAACTTCCACCGGAATCATGAATGGTTTGTCCTGACAGATGCCATTCTTCGCGATCACCTTATATGTCTTAGTCTGAGGAGCCACTCCAGACGCTGTGTACGTCGGTGCAAATGAAGCTCCTGAGATAGATCCCGCCATAAGTTCGTCGGCTGGGTTGTCTGTCCAGTCTAGATCCGTTCCACTTGGTAGAACTTTGGTGATTTCAACAGATGCCACATCTCCCTCACAAACTGGAGTCACTGGTAACCATTCCACCTGGAATTTTTCATGTACAGTGAGCGACAAATCCTTAGACTCGTCTTGGAATCCAATCTTGTACGTATATGTCACCTTATATTTAGCATCGTGTACCGGACTTACCTCAGCCTCTAGTTTACCTGTGCTGCGGTTTAGCTTAAGGTCGATTGACTTAGATCCATCAATCGTAGTCTCTGTCACTGCAAACACAAAATCCTCTGGATGAAGGACTTTTCCTGTGCCTGTTGTATCGACTATCAGCTTCGTAACCTCACCCTCACACATCACTACTCTTTCAAGCTCCGCAACAATCTTGAGTTTTGCATCTACAAGAATCTCAATATCTGTTTCTGCCTTACAATAGTCACTATTCTCAGCCACCACATGAAGATTGTAGTCCATAGTCACAGGATTGATCTCCACTCCTGTTCCTGTCTTACTGAATCCAGTGTTCACGTCACTCCACTTCACGCCAGATTCGATATCAGACGCTGATGTTGGCACCTTGAACTCAAGGTTGATTGACTGAGACTCTCCGTTCACTACCTCATACTTCTTGCTGTATGAGTTTTCATTAAT
>CAMJFV010000012.1 GCA_946405045.1 uncultured Bacteroidales bacterium
TATCAGTTGGAAGAACTGGATGAGATTGATAATTTCAATCCAGTAGGATTCCATGTCGGTTTCGGTGTCAAGATCTCCATGTTCGAGAAGAAACAATTTCCGTCTAAGCTGTTTGAAACATTCGAATGTGTAACTGCATTCACTCGGCATTCTGATGAGGTTAACACAGATGTGAAATATTATGTTTTTGAGACAGGAGATCCTGGACTCATTACACATAAAATCAACGATCCAATTGAAAGCGAAATCTTCATGCAATTATCATACTATTTTATTATGTTGAAAAATCATCTAATGAAACGGTATGAGGAACTTCGCCAAGCTAGACTCAGAGAGATGCTTTCTGAATACAAGATTCATGATGATTCAGATACAGATGATTCACTTTCTGATGATGAGTATTTTTCTTAATCTTGACACATATATCATTGGGTTGACGTTAGTCAGACCCACGAGTATAATATAGAGCCGGATTAAGAAAGAAGGTGATGAAAATTGGATATTCTTGAATTTAAAAGAAGATTATTAGACACAGGATTATTCAAGAAAGCAACAAATGGATGGTATTCGACGAAGACATGTCCGTATTGTGGAGATATGAAAAATCACATGTATGTGTACATTGATCCCGGTAGTGAAAATCCGATCGGTTATAACTGTTTCAAATGTCACAGTAAAGGACTAATGAAACAAGACTTCCTTGATTATTATGGTATACAGATGAAAGTTCCATATGTCAAAGGCAGGAATCGGTTACAACAGAATTCGCCGACGGAAATGATTGGTGATCTAATCGATCCGGAAAAGCATGTGGGTACCATCATGATGTGTCAAGAGTACTTTGAACGAAGATTGGGAGTCGTTCCGAGTATCTCTGATTTGAAAGCATTCCAATTGATCGGTGATCCAGAATCTTTTGTTCGATCTTATCTCGGAGGAGATTCATGGGGATTGAAAGATCGGTTATGGTTTCTGATGAGTAACGGTGGAATGGCTGGGAGAAGTATCGATGACAATGTATCTCTCCGTTGGAGAAAGCGTACACGCAATGATGTGAAGGGTGGTTTATATAGTATCAAAAGTCCAATCGCAACAGACAAACATATCATTGTTTGTATCTGTGAAGGTGTAATGGATGCAATTGGTCTATATTATCATTGCGATATTCCGAATGCAGCCTATATTGCATGTATGGGTTCCGACTACGTCAACGGTGTCAAATATGCAATTGACATGGGTGTCTTTGGTGATTCTGTATCAGTTCACATTTATAAGGATTCAGATGTGAACTTTGTAACGATTCCAAAGATGTATTCGCAATTGTTCAAATCAATTTCTGTTTATCGGAATTCAATTGGTAAGGATTTCGGTGTCAAACAGGATATGATTGAACTGGAGAAAACTCAAACCATCTAAGGAGGCTATGAATAAATGTTAAGACCTGATAAAGAACATTACTATCTCGATCTGGCATTGGACGTTGCAAAACGTTCCACATGTCTTCGTCGGAAATACGGTGCGGTTATCGTCAAAGATGACCGCATAATTTCTACCGGATACAACGGTGCACCTCGTGGACGAGAGAACTGCTGTGATCGTGGTGTATGTTTGCGTGAAGAGTTGAAGGTTCCCTCTGGACAGAGATATGAATTATGCCGTTCTGTTCACGCGGAAGCCAACGCCATCATTCATGCAACATATGCTGATATGATCGGTGCAACATTATATCTCGCCGGATGTGACGCAATGTCCAATGCTCCGCTGCCGGTATCAGAACCCTGTTCCATGTGCAAACGGATGATTATCAATGCACAAATTGAACGGGTAGTCTCCTTTGATAACAATAAGGGTATTGTATCAGAAATCATGGTAAAAGATTGGACCACTCCGGATCATGATGATTCAATCATACCCGTATCAGCAGCTACTCCGTTGGAACCTGAAAAAACTTATACACTTGACCAACTGCTTGGGAATTGAATTGATGTGGGGCTTCGGCCCCACATTACCTTATTTTTTTTTTATCTTTAATACATATATTATTTGAATGGCATATAGAAGAAGTTACTTTATGCCCCGCCTGCGGACGGAAATCGATAGCACCCACAGCTGACAATTGTGGGAGAAAAGGAGCGTATTATTATGAAAGCAGAAGAACTGAAGAAATTGAAAGAAGAGCATGCTGAATTACTCAAACTGCATGCAATGGTCGGAAGCGAATTCGTCGCCAAAAAGGTTCCGACCATTGTTATTCCATCAGACATTGTCAAATGGATTGATGATGGAATGCAGCTCGCCACAAGCTTGCAGGCTGCAACAAACAGCCTTGTGACGGCATATGATCGATATGAAGAATACGAGGCAATCATCGATCAATTGAAGACGATTGACCCGATTGTCTCAGCAGGAGCCATCGACGTCAATAAATTAGCTGCGAATGTTCGTAACATGGATGAAAACATGTTACGCAAGCATAAAAGCTGGAGAATGCTTCTGAAAGCTTTGGCTGCAGCATTCGATCTTGACATCCCTAAAAATGATGACACTCCGGCTGAGACTAAAAATGATGACACCCCGGACGATAAAGATGATCCTGAAAAGCCTTCCGCTGAAGTTCAGAAAAAGGACATCGCTGACGAACCGAACGGGATCTGGATCCAGCTGAATATGGACAAACTTCCCGATGATCGTTATGTATACAATAAGACCACCGGTGAAATCGTGGATCGCCGCACTGGTCTGAAAGTAACAAAACGCCCGTACAAAGACGGTATGAAGTACCTCTTTGACATTGACGGGAAAATTGTATACATTCGGTGTGCCGATGTTGAGGCACTGTTCAATCCCAAGGAACCGAAGCCTGAAGCAGCAACAAAAGAACAGCCTAAGGAACATGAACCACTGACTCGCAAAATCCTGAGCGAGTGCAAGCCACTCGATTGGCTTGGACCGCTGATCGATACCCGCAGATACATCATCTTTTCGGATGGACGTATCCAGGATACGAAAACTGGAAAACCGGTATTCCCGGTCAACAGCTGTCAGGCTATCCTCGAGGCAATCGATGGTTCCAAAGGAACATGGAACATCCACGAACTGGTATGGGCCGCGTTCCATCCGGATGATCGTAATAAAATCCGTGTGTCCGGTGGCGTGTTCAAAATCAATGGACACGCAGATGACAACAGATTGACGAATCTTGTGTTCAAGCCTAGCACTACACAGGTCGTCAATTCGTTGACGAATCTGCCCACCCAGGCCACAAATATGACGGGAGGTAAACAGGAAGAGAAACCGAAACTTGATGAATCGGTTAAGGTTGAATCCCGTCTTATTGACTGGATTGCAGGAATCGATCCTTCGAAATACTCGATTTCTCGGGACGGCAAGATTGTGAATAATCATGCTGGTGGTAAAGAAATCGTCAGCAAGATGCACTCTGGAAAGCGTGTTGTTAAGCTGCAGGGTAAGAAAGGAAAGAATGCAACGTACACTGTCGCAGATCTTGTCAATAAAGCCTTTCCTGATCAGCCACATGCAATCCGGTCATCCGGTAAATTTCGGATCGAGGATGTGACGAAGCCTCTCACTACAGTTGCTGGTGAGGCAACAAAAGCAACACCTGAATCCGAAAGGATGATTCCTGTTGATTGGATTGACGGTATTCCTGCGACCAAATATTTAGTTTCGGAGCATGGATATGTCTTCAATACCATCAGCGGAAAAAGGATCATCCCGAATGCATCAGGAACGATCAACATGTCGGATTCCATCGACAAAGGATCACGTAAATTGCGAATCCATATGAAAATGGAATCGCTTATCTGGAAGGCATTCCACGCGGAAGATCGTCAGCTTGAGAAAGTTTATCTTGAGCATGTCGACGGTGATACAGCAAACTGCGCAATTGACAATCTGCGCAAGAAAATCGTTGATCGAAAGAGCTAATACGCTGACATTTCATCTGAGAACCCCGTTTACGCGGGGTTCTCTTTCTTTTAAATCTAAATGAGGAACATATGAATAGTTCGTTATACTCTAAGGCGACGAACAGAAAGAGGGTATATATGATCGCACTTGAGCTGATAAAAAGATTAATGACAGAATCCGGTATCAAATACCAGATTCAGACACATCCGGAGTTGTCCAAATTCGGACGAATTCATCATGTGATCGTAACAAATAAACCAGATGCTGATACGATGAAACTTGATGATTTTGTCGAACGGTGCGTTGACGAACATGATGAATATATTTCTGATGTCAAAGCTTCGGTTACTGCAGCTGTCCGCAGCGGCGGTTGGGTGTCAAACCAGATTATTCTGTTTTCTGATTCCGCATTATTGTTGCTTCGCGAATTAGCGGGGTTGGCAAAAACGCTGGATGATGATTATTTCATCATCTCGTTCGCTGAACAGGTGTCTGAATCAACAGGCTTGAGACAGTTTGTACAGCCTGTGATATCCGTAATCGATGTGTCGGAAGAGGAGCCGATCAACTTAATCACCCTCGAAAATCTGAAATTCGTTGTCAAAAATTTAGGATACAATTGTTACTATTCGGCATATGATATTACGGATATGATGTCGATCGGCAACCAGGTGTCACTGACAGAGGAGGCACACTATGATTCCTTGTCTGAAATAAGACAGGAATGTCTGGACAGAATTTATGACTACCAATGTTTGGAATATTGGTTGGGTGTTCGGATTGATCCGAAACTCGACACTGAAGACATCAATAGCATATTGACCGAAGCAAACCAGAAGCTTTCCGAACAGGAGATCTTCACGTGCAAATCCTGCGGAAAGCATTATACTATTTCCGAAGACGAACGGAAATGGTATAATGACAAGGGGTTCAAGCTCCCGAAGAAGTGCTCATCGTGCCGATATGACGAACGCCAGAAACGTCGGCATGACGAACGCGCTGAAAAAATGAAGGCGATATATCGAGAAATCGGGTTCGGCGTTCTTGATTGACTCCACCGATTATAATTATAATTTGCCCACATGTACAACATGTATGTATGGGCAAATATGCTGGTATGATGGAATTGGCAGACGTGACGGACTCAAAATCCGTTGGTAGCGATACCGTGTGGGTTCAAGTCCCACTACCAGCACTCGGCGCAAGAGATGAGAGGTTCCAGCACCTCTTCGCGGTCCCTCAATGAAACTGTGTAGTTTAAGGGAAAAACCCTTGCGTTGATTCAGGGCGATGCATCGCCTCGGACATGTGTAGCTGAATAGGTAAAAGCACCGACAAGGGCGCCCCTTGAGTCGGAGGCGCGGGATCATCCCCCGTCACATGTCTTCAAATATTTTTTATGAAAGGAGCGATCAATATGATCCATGTACATGCATTGCAGCAAGGTATAAATGACACAGAGCATCCAGTGACTGGATATATTTATCTTCATGGAGAGCTGGAAAACGAAAATGGCTTTGATCTGTGCCATATTGATCAGCTTCCTGAAGAGGACGGAATCTATGACTGTGAAGTCACACTGGCCAACGGTCTGATCAGACCAGCAAAATTATATTTCTGGAAATCAAAAAGACGAAATATAAATCGTGGATTGATCGTCAGTGCAGATCATCAAGGTGATAATCATTTTGCTGCATTGAAATTCAGAATTCGTTCTGACGGATTGTAAAGGAGATGATGATATGTCAAGTGTGTATGGTGGACCTGCAGATGTAAAGCTTGAAAACGAGCTTTCTGAACCGGAGGATGACCTGGATTGGGGTACATCGAAAACATCTGATGACTATCGAAAATTCCGGCAGGTTCAGTTCCGCATGTATTGGGATGAGAGAAGCAGAACCATTCAGGAACCTGACAATATTGACATGAAGATCTTGTATGATCTGAAACCTGAGGATCTTCTGGTTGTATATTTTGACACAAGAGATGATGGTGTTCCTGGTTTAACAACAGATGTTATCCGCGAAGTTATGCACCAACTCAGTGAGAAGTACAAATGCAAGGTTATTGCATTACCGTATGCAACGGCGATTGTTCAGGAAGATAAAGAGACATTTAAGAAACGACTCCAAGAGATTATTAAATATCTTGACGAGGAATAACATCATTAGTATAATCGGGATGTGGTGAAGTTTGGTATCACGCCACATTTGGGATGTGGAGGCCTAGGGTTCGAGTCCCTACATTCCGAGATCATTATAATAAAATATATGGGGCCGTTCGGCCCCATATATTTTATTATTAATTATTATGAGAAAGGTGTGAATTTAATGTTAGTACCTATAATTTTTAGGGATGTAAATTTCCGTATATACAAAATTTCTGAAGATTGTAAAATTTTTAGAAATGATGAACCAATGGATCCAGCTGAAATAACGTATCATTCGACAAATGGTTATGATTATATTTTATTAGAAACTCTTAGCGGTCATTATAAATTATTTAGACTCGAATTTATTATTTACAATTCTTTTCATCCAAATACTCAAATTAAATACGAACATTTCTCCATAATTCACAAAGATGGAAATATTTTAAATTGCCGGATTGATAATTTAGAATGCTGCGACGATATCGAACGTTGGACTGAAGTAATATCCCCAGATGATATAAAACAAGATACGTATCTCGTATCAACATATGGAAGATTTTTCAGCAAAAACAGTGATAATGTCATGTCATTGAAACATCATAAATCGGGGTATCTTTATATAAATTTAAGAACAATCAAATGCCGTGATGAATCTTTAAGGGCACATCGTATTGTTGCCATGCATTTTGTAGAAAACCCAAATCCAAAAATCTATAACAGAGTAAATCATATCGATGGTGATAAACATAATAACCATGTGTCAAATTTGGAATGGATTGATGATTCATCAAATAGTAATCATGCTGTTTTATTGGGCATGATTGAATCAAATACAATATCGTCAAATGAAGTAAACATGATCGTAGATATGCTATTGGAACATACGACGTATGGTTCACCAAAAGCTGTTTATGAAAAACTAAATCATGAAGAATATCCAAATATAACGCTTAATATGATCAAGCAAATAAAATCAAAGACACCAATGTATGTGAGAAAATGTACAAAGTATAATTTAAATTTAATCAGTTTTAAAAATTCAAATGAGTCCAGATTGACAACATCTGAAATCGATATGGTTATTGAAATGCTGTTATCAGATATTTATGATGCAGCACCTTCCAAAATATATAAAGCATTGGATCATGAATTGTATCCAAATATAACACGGTCTATTATAAATCATATAAAGTGTAAAAGTCCACAGTATGTACGGAATGATTCTAAATATGATTTAATAAATATAAAATTTAAGAGAACCCGTTAATATATCGGAGTGATTGGAATGAATCCTGTCACTCCGATCTAATTTTGTCACTGTAGTTCAGCTGGATAGAACACCGTCCTTCTAAGGCGGGTATCGGGGGTTCGAGTCCCTCTAGTGACATTCATTCTCACATCAAAAGAGTAGTTTCAAAAGCCGCATTCTGGAGAGGTCCAGGATGGGTAAGCTTTGCCAAGGAAACCGTTGCAGTGCAGAAGGATAAGAGTGACGGATATGCTGCATTCCTAGTATCGGACGGGTACGAAACCTTGGTTGCGTCATGGGTGCTATTAAGACGCACTCTGCCGAAATGAGCCTAAACGTAACATCCAAGCAGAAAGACTCTTGTGCTTAAAGCATATCTTAGACATGAGAGGTGAGTAAATGGTAGGAAAAGGATGATACGGCATATTCCCTTAGTAGTGGCGAGCGAAAAGGGATCCACAAAAGAGCATGGGGAGTCGCTCCGAACACGTGCTTGCGAGTGGTTAAAATCGCCCTGGAACGGGCATGGACGGTTATGAAATTTTGATGTGAGATGACGATGACTGTGAATTGTTCCAGACTATTTGGTTAGCGTGGGATCAGAAACGGGTTCACCAGAACAGTTCACGAGTCTAAACCGTTGGTGAGTGAGAAGCACCGGGCACTAGCAAACCGGCATACCGGATGGATATCCGGCGTACGTATTTGTCTGAGGCACAAGATCCAAGGGTTGGGGCTGAACATGGGTTACGTGAGAGAGGTGCGCACATCTTGATGTTGTGGGTTCGATTCCCACACAGCTCTTCAGTATGCTATATAGCATACAGAACCAGAGTCAGGAAGTTCTTTCCTTAATACTAGATCTGTCGACGCGCGTGAATGATGAGAAATACATCAATATATCGGCGGGATGGACTGACCACATTGTTGGGCTGGATTGAATGAAATGGCGTGATCGGACTCGGGTATAGATCCCTATAATATACCCGAGAGATCGATTATAATCCGGGAAACCGGTTTACATATAAGACTCGGTAGCCAAGAGGGAAGGCAAGGGTGTGCAAAACCCTGACACGTCTTGTTCGAATCAGACCCGAGTCTCCAAATCAGTATAATCATAGAGGTATAGGAATGATTCCGTCCAGGTCATATGAAATCGCTGATGTAGTATGATGTTCGCAGTGCCAATTCGGGTGCACACGGTTGGTTTCTGCCGGATCTGTCGGTCAGGATCACGAGGTAAACTACGGCAGTCTATGAACTATACTGATTATCCGATCCATTAGCTAAGTCGGTATCTCTGTCAATTTTGTATGCTGCTGTGGCGGAACTGGCAGACGCAAGGGACTTAAAATCCCTCGATGGATTCATCATACGGGTTCGATCCCCGTCAGCAGCATTCTTTTTTTTTTTATTCCCGCTTAGCTCAGGTCGTAGATTCAAGTCCTACAGCGGGAGCCAACAAATATTAGAAATGAGGGGCGCTTCGGCGCCCCTTATTCTTTTTTATTATTCAATTCCTTTATCTATATATTATTAATACGGACAAGTGAAAGAATATACTTGTCTAGAATATTTGTCAGTCCGTAAGGACAGAAAGGAAGGGATATTATGATTTTCACAGAATTCATGGATCCTGAGATTGCAGCGGCATTAAAGCCATATTTCAATGCATTAAAGAAGCCTGCGACGGATATTGTCGGCTTTACGTCATCCGATGATCTGTTGGACTTTTCGAAGATGGTGATGCCGTCTGGAAGTTTCCAGAAGGTTGACCTCGAAGGTGAAGAACTTTCTAAGGTCAGGGAAACTTTGAAAACAGAAGGCATTGCTGACGCTGACGAATTAACTGCACTGAAGGAAGTATTTCAGATTCCCAATGACATCGTGATTGCAAACACGATACCTTTGAAGCAACTTGACGTCGAAATTGAAAATGGCATGCTAGAAGACTCCAGTGAAAAATTCAGAATCTGCATTCATGATACAGTCGTGGTACTGGAAGAGCATGATGGTGTGTCGGTTGATCAGGCGTTTACAATAAAAGCAACGATACCGCTGGAGCATGTTCGGTCATATATTGAAAATACAGATTTCGATATTGACAGCACGCTATTCGTTATAGGATCAATCCTGCATCAAGATATTGGTTCTATTGAAAGAACTGATACTACGGCTCTCATCATGATGAGAAATGACTGCATGTATGTCGGTAATAATCATTTCTATGACAAGATCACGTTGAACAATCTTGTCCGTAATCAATCAATGAGTTTTCCAGAATACATGGATGAGGCGTTTGGTTATAACCAAAATGTCGTGATGGGATTAATAATGCAAACCGAACAGATGTTGTCACAGGCGATAACCGCGTTCTACAGCATCAATGCAGCATTGTTAAATCCTGTCATTATGGAAGTATATAACAACAAAACCTCCCGTATTCCCGACAGAAGTGTCACGGCGAAGAAAGCCACAAAGCGTGGTAAAATCCGCTATGTGAAACGGCATCTTATTTCAATGATCGACATCGACAAAGCTTTCGAAAAACGTGGCTTTGTTCGCAAAGCCATGATATGGTATGTCACAGGTCATTGGAGAGAATACAAAAGTGGCAAAAAGGTATTCATTCAGGGGTATTGGAAAGGGGCTCTACGGAATATGAAAGACACAATGTTCCAGGATCTTGAACCGCGCGAACGGGAACTCATCACAAAGGAGAAAAACAATGAAAACAACAACAATCAATGACATTCGCGAAGCCATAAAGGATAGCATTGAACAAGATGCTGTTCACGGAAGTGCAATCCATTGGGATTTTGATAAAGATTCTGATGGAGATGACCGTTACTTTGTCAACTGGGGCGATGGCGGTCAATACACATTGATCGGCAGAGACTTCACCGCATATTACGGAATCAGAGATCCTGAAACAAATGAATCCATTCTGTTTCATTTGGATCACATCGAGTCCAGACCTGATAGATGGACTGACGAGGGTGAACCAAGCTTCACATCAGACGGTTTGGAAACGCTGTCATGTGACTTCATCACGATGATTGACAATCCTGAATACGATCTTTACGGTAAGATCTGGGAGAAACGTGATGACGACTCATACTGTCTGACACCTGAAGCGGTGACGGACTTGACTCGGCAAGAGTCTATCCGGCAGCTCCGAAATTCACGGCCAACAAGCATGCCACTTATTTCGGATATGATTGTATCCACCTTGTCACAGATTGGACTATCAGCGAAACATCTACTTCCGAAGGAGGAAAATAAAAATGATTGAGAAAATCGTATTTACGGCCATTCGTCAGCCTGGTATTATCGAGCATAACATTGTTGGATGGTTGTTCAATCCCGAAGTGACGCCACTCGAAAAGGCATTCGAGTACGTGCGAAAGCACAACGACATCTCCAAAGATGTATCACTGTTTATCTACCGCACGGATGCGGAGATCATCGAAACGAATGCTGATGAAGACAACTTCAATCGAGAGATCAAAATGAACACCGTTCTCATTGGTCCTGGAGACAGCAAGTATCTACTGATCACACGATCGCCTCTGGAACCGATGTATCCGGTAGATCTCGACGGTGATACAATTCACGTTTCTAACGTTGAAGAAATTGTATCCGGGTTATCTGAATTACAACCTTACGAAAGATATTATACAGGTCGAGGAGCCTATAATGTGAGAAACAAATGGCTCCAATCAATGAAACACAACGCATTCGATCGTGATCAGCTGACAAAGCTTTTTAACGATCACATTGCATCCAATGATAAAGCGTTCGAAACTCTTGAAGATGCGATCGCCGGCACCGATGATCATGAAGTCGGCGACTTCAGATGCTGGAAAGACTCCGATGAGGAATTCTATATTTTACATGTACCATCCGGCACAATCGTCGGTTGGTATAAGTTCTACCATTTCGGCAGATGCAATTTTACCAACCGCGATATGAGCATTGAAGATCTGAAGGACTTCTTTGTCCTGCTGAGAAATCAACTGCTGGATGAGCCGGATGAACCTGATACAGTTGAAGACTGGGATGAAACTCCCAGCTATCTGGACGCACCGAAAAAGAAACCGTATAACATGGATGTTCCGACAATCATGGAACGACTGCGGCGGAATAGCACATACGGTATGCTCGCCGAAAGTATCGGTGGTATCGATCTGGCATCAATGTATCCAAAGCCGGGTGAATCTCCGATCGGAGACAATGATGATTGAAAGGAGTTGTGACGATGAAGGCTCCGAATAATGCCTTGTTTGACAAGTTTGCAAAATTCTGTTTCTCGTCATATACAAACATGTTGATCGGGGTGTTAGCTGCAGCAATTGTTATAATGATACCGATTGTATGTTTAGCATTTTTGATATTACGTATTCCATCATCGACGGAAATGGCTGTTGTCACTTCCACTACCACAACAATGACATCAACAGTTACAACAACAACGACAACATGTACGACATCTACAACGGTCACAACTGTTACGACAACAACTGAAGAAACCACAACGACAACTACAACCGATATGAAGGACTCGTTAACATATCTCGGGTCCTTCACCGGGACATACTTCAAGGGTGAAACAAATCCATGCAATGGTGGTTCCGGACGAATTCTGATTCCATGTGATATCAAAGATGACACGTACAAAGGATCAGTTGCATCAAAGCTAGTATTCAATTCATACGGGTATGAATTGAATGGGAAGACTATGATATATATTGAATTCCCTTCAATACCAGATTTGAATGGATGGTACAGTGTTGATGATTGTAATGCTGATCCTTCTATCATTGATTTCTATTTCCCGGACTATTCTAAATGTCCGTGGGAAAATGACGGGGTCATTGCATGTAACGCATGGATTAGTTAAGGAGGACAAATGAAACCGATATCATTTACACATATCCATTGTCGAAGGTCGACAGAAGGATATAGTCATCAATATACGTTCGTATTTGATGCTAATGAGGAGATAACTGAAGAAGATTTGACAAATATTATACTAGACGGACTGATCCGTGCTAAAAATAATACAGACGTTGCTGATGACACTATTTGTCATGACACTCCATCTGTGATTGATTCGATTGTATTCACTAAAGCCCCATTCTATAATATTTCTGAAGAGGTGGAGCTAACTCGTCAGTTATATCCAAATAAGTCATGGAAGTGGGCACCAAAGTTCATTAGACAAACAAGTGGTCCCACATTAGCCTATAATAAACTGATAGGTGCTGGTATGCGCACTCATAAAGATCTGCTAAACGTTGATCCATCGAAACTTAAACAATTCGGACCAAATTGCATAACGTATGCATGTGGTTATATGTTGGCTATGGGTCTTTGTAAAACTGCGGACGAAGCTGTGAGTAAATTCACACCGCCGAAAGGTGATTTCAGCAGAATATGTAGATCGGCAGAGGATATTGCGAAACACATAAAGGCCTACATCCGGGACGAAATGTGATCATAACCACATCAAATAATGTTTCATATCCCCCGGGGTAACAGAATATTATCCCGGGTGAAACGCTACTGTGGCGAAATTGGCATACGCGTCAGATTTAGGTTCTGGTGTCGAAAGACGTAGGGGTTCGACTCCCCTCAGTAGCACCAATGGTCGGGTGCGGTTTTGGTAGAGCAAATGCTTTGTCATGTAATTCCTGCAGATCGGCCGCTCAATTGCGGTGGTGATGTTTGGCATTCCATCATTATCGTGATTGATCTCCTGGTGGTTTGGTTACGCTCCTTCCACCAGGAGTTTCGGGCCCTTAGCTCAGTCGGTTAGAGCAGCAGACTCATAATCTGTTGGTCCAGGGTTCGAGTCCCTGAGGGCCCATTTAACATGAATATATTGTGATGGGCTTCGTGCCACTCACAATTCTTATGATCTTTCTTTTTAATATACATATATATATTATTAATGCGAATACACCGAGTAGCTTTTGTATGATGCGTATGTTGTGAGGTATTGGTATGCATGCTTGTGCTATTCGCATATCAAGTATTCAAATATTCCTATACCAAGCGCCGTTTCAATAGAATTTTCCAGAAGTAAGGAGTTCTATAATGAATGCGTGCTATATGGAACACAGTAATGAAGAAGAAACATAATTTATGTTTACATTACACAATAAGATACATTGTGTAATGTGGAGAGATGTCCGAGTGGTTTAAGGAGCTGGTCTTGAAAACCAGTGATACCTCACGGTACCGTGGGTTCAAATCCCACTCTCTCCGCCAGAGGGTTAGGAGATCTGAAGATGAATGATGATGTCCCAGCCCGTTCTATGAACCTCCTGGCATCGCCGAAGAAATGTGTACCTCCTGTATACACAATCGATGACCAGGTTTAAGTAGTCTGACCGTTCGCCATTGGTGAATGACAGATGAAAACAAAGTTCCCACGGCGGCTAATTGGATGTTAAGAACAGCAACAACCACAACTACAGCGGCAACATCGGGAACTGCCCGGGTTACATCAATGAGGTTACCGGGCTCTACAAAAAATAATGTGATGGTCTATCTTGACGATATGTCGGTCTGTTTACTCGAGAACAGCGTCTGACATATCCGTGACAAAATGAGGTAATAAACGATTGCTCGAGCAATCGCTAACATGATAGTAGTCCTGACCATCACCAAATGCTTATGACGTGGGACATCATCGAAGGCGCCATATCGATCTTGTGTCCCATTAACATAAGACTCCAGCACCTGGAGTTTACGAAACGGGTTTCCTTGTTAGAGGATTGAGAATCTCAATCTGAAATGTCTGTGTTGGTTATATCCAATCAGATGTCCCGTAATAAGTGTGTGAAAACAGGGAGCGTGCACGTGTCGTATAATGGTTAATATATCAGCCTTCCAAGCTGATGATGAGGGTTCAATTCCCTTCACGTGCTTATGATAAACTTCCTTAATTGACCCAGTTCATTTGGATGGGGGTTGCGGTTCTAATTACCGTCCGCAAGAAGTTTATCAGTTGCTTCAGGATAGGTGTGGCATAGTGTTGGTAACAGCACAGGCCGGTTTCTCGAGTTCTCTCTGCGTCTATATGACGCACGCTGCAGACTGGGTGTATGGGCTTAGGGAGCGCCGAAAGACGAAATGGACCCACATGCTTGAGAGCACCTATCCGGATACTGGGGTATCGCCAAGCGGGACAAAGGCATCAGATTATCAGCAGAATACAAAAAAAATGATAAATAATACCCCGTGGTGAAGCGGAAACACTTGCGGCTTTGACCCGCACATTCGTTGGTTCGAATCCAACCGGGGTAATCATAATGGGGTAAGAGTCTTTGACACTGACATTCGCTGGTTCAAATCCAGCTACCCCAACCATCGTGGCTATCCACGACGACACCTTCTTGTTGTAGAGGATTAGGGGCGCCGAAAGGCGCCCCATCCCTCAACGTTTTTTTTTTGATTAGATTTCATCCCAAACGTTTGTATTCGGATTGAACACTTTCAGTTTGGATCTACCATCGGATGGCTGCTCAACAACCAGCGTTCTGTAAGATACATTATCACCGACTTCATTCAGTATTGAACTTTGATTGACCTGGATGTTTGTTCCTCTGATGACCTGCATTCTAACAGGTTTCAATGTTGTGTTACCCGCAGTACTCTTCAACGAGAATGAATGAACCTGCGGGAATACAAGTTCCCATGCACCGATCGGTCCTCTATCTGCGGACGGAAGAGATTGTGCTTGGTCATTGTAGAAATACATGAAATCGGGTTGCTGATAAATTGGATTCTGATGTTCACCAGCTCTTGCATATGCCGGTGAATTCGTAAGAATGTTCCAATTCATTCTTCCGGTCTGCTCATTATACAGTGGCGTCATACCAGTAACACGATGGTTATTTGCATCGAGTATCTCAATATCATTCCATTTGAATGGAGTCCGTACAACTTGAATTTCACGAGTATCTTCGTCGAGATAATATGTCTCATGAACGGTTGACAGCGGATTGAATGCCCACACCATTGGACCGATTAGTGGAGCATTCCACATAATCATTGTCCCGGCATTTGTATGGACAAACTTCTTGTTCACGAGTTCATTATCAGGAAGATATGATAACGTGTCTGTCGTGAAGAGGTTATTGAATGAACGTCGGATGATGCCATATTGGAATGATTTATCCGTTGCGGCATGTTCGTTATTCCATTTCCAGAATATAGTCACATCGAAATAGTCTTTACCAGCTGCTTTCAATGCATCAATGACACCCTGGATCGTTTTCACTTCAGCAATTAATGTACCATATTCACGGCAATAAAGTTTGTTGATATCAACAACACGTCTTCCACTCAGATCCTTCGTTGGAAGCATTGCTGGTGTTGCAGTTGTATCGATGATGTTAATGCATGATCCACTCTGTAACACTTTCAACTTTGTCTCCGGACGTTCCGCCTCATACTGTTGAACACCGAGTTCTCTGACAGATGGCATCAACGTATTAAGATATGCATCATGAATTGATACACCAGACGGTGATGACACATCTGAAGCATTAATCTCAGATATCTGTTGGAGTGGTTTCCATCCAAGGTTGTGAATGACATCATACTCATAGAACCATATACCAGTCGCATGTTTTACGAATGCATACAGTCCTTCGATGATATCACCGCGTCTTGGAAGTAATGTGTGATAGTCCTCGATGAACAAACGAACTTTCAGACCTGTTCCGGCAGTAGTTCCATTTGGTGATGTACCATATGTGTTTGTGTATCCGTTCTGTGCAGGATCCATATCAAAGTTTGCGATCGATATTTGTGTGTCCGGTGGTGCAAGACCAACTTGTGTAACACCGCCATCTTCATCAACCGCAATGACATGATATTCGAATGAACAACCACCAACTATGATCTGTCCAGACGATTCAACTTCATAACCAGATCCCTTGGCGACAATTCCATCAGCAGGAATACTGACAGTTTCCGGATCAACCATCGCATTCAAATTCTCGTATGTTCTAAAGTCATTGTATATACGCATATCAACGGCTTGTAGATTTTCAACAGAATCAAATATGAATCGGTTGCTTTGTGCATATTTCGGTGTAATGTCCGAGTCTGACTCCACATAGATTGGAACACCCGTGTTATCACGGTGGATCGGACGAACCCATCTATCACGAACGCCGTTATACAGACGATATAGATCGTTTTCTGTGAACGGAGCTTCTGTGCGGACGTACTTCTTGTCGACAACAGATACAGGTGCGATACCATGAATATTTGAAAGTTGAACGACCGATGTTGGTATATCACAAATACGTGCAATTGTACGTGCCGGTTTCGGCTGCTTCAACTTTGCATTATTATGATATTCCAGATCATCGTTTGACAAAACATACACACGACCAATTTCTTCAGTAGGAATATCGTCTGCTGAATTTGGTCGTGTTACTTCTTCGATGTATTCAAGTTCGATTTTAACCTTTAAACCAACACCGGTTGCTGTTGAATAATTTGTCCATTTTGCTTCATCCGTTGGATCACCACCGAGATCTTTCATCGGTTCATCCCCATCTGGATTCAAAATGGACAAATTAT
>CAMJFV010000013.1 GCA_946405045.1 uncultured Bacteroidales bacterium
AAATCCATAAATCTGATTTTCGAACCGATCTCTCTACCCGACAATGCGAAAATTTTTCTATGCCGTCCCGACGGTGGGGAAATCTATGGCGCCTACACCAACAAATCATTTGCTGGAAACGTTTTTGCGACGACACCTGTTTCTGGCGACAGCATAATGATACAGTGTGAAGTGTCTATCGCATCCTCCGACTCATTTTCCGCCACAATATCATCTGTAAATACCGGATTCGACCAACTACGTGCTTTGCCTGCAATAGGAAAAGCACAAAATTGCGAGACCGACATCACATGCCAAAACAACGGAGTAGAAGATCAAAGTAGAGCGGCATGCCTAATTATAATCAATGGAACACGATACTGTAGCGGAACCCTTATCGCCACAGATAACAATCCAAACTCTTTCGTGCTGACATCAGCACACTGTCTGCGGAATTCATCAAACAAATTCGACGCTACTTTAGCCAACAAATGCGTCTTCTATTTTGACTATAACTCACCTATATGTGAGACACAAATTCTAAGTAGTTATGAAAAGTCCATTTCCAGCAGTGAAGTCGCATGTGCACATCCTGCAAAAGATATGGCATTGCTTAAACTGTCACAGCGTCCTCCTGTCGACTATATGACATACGAAAGCGGATGGAATATTGAGTTGGCACCTCGCGGTCCCGTCACATGCATCCACCACCCCAACGGAGACATGAAGAAAATCAGCATCAGCGACAATGCCCCTGCTCCCATTTCTTTCCCTGTAGATGGATTGGCTGAAGATTCTCATTGGCTGATAGACACATGGGCCATTGGCATTACGGAAGAAGGCTCATCCGGAGCACCTCTTTATGATGCGAACGGACTGATTATCGGTGCTCTTTCCGGAGGTTCTTCTTTCTGCAATAGCAGAGGCGATGACAAGTTCTGGCGGCTTAACAATGTGTGGGATGATGTCTCGTCAACGCCAACAAACATAATGTCAATCCTCGATCCTTCTTTGTCTGGAATAACACGATTGAAAGGAAAGGAGACAAATGAGAAACGTTGCTATTCGCTGAAAAACTATAATTCATTCTCAGAATTAGAAGAACCCTTCCAAGACGAATATGGCTACGCATCCGGCACAAATAGTTTCGGTCTAGAAGAGTTTGCCGAAAAATTCACATCTCCATATACATCTACCGAAATCCACGGTGTATCATTCATTCCTATCATAGGAAAGTATGACGAGAATTATCCCGTCTACCTCAGAATCTACTCAGGAGACAACAAACCTGATAATCTTGTATATGAATCTGTTGTCAAAGTAATGACACGAGAATATAAGACAAAAGCAACCGGTTTTACTAACACTGTTGTTAGCAACTGGTCATACAAAGAAAACTATATACGATTGGATTCCATGGTGACGGTAGGCAAAACGTTTTTTGTGTCATTCGTCACCGATTATGAGAATGGTGAATTCGCATTGCTCACCACCCCATCTGAAACAAAAACCGCATTCTTCAAAAAGAACGGCAATTGGGAGTCATGGGACAAACACCCATTCAACAACAGCGTAGGCAGCCTGCTTGTAAATGCCATTGTACGAGAGGCAAATGCAGATGGTAATGACAATATTGAAAACGATGGAAGCATCTCCATTTTCCCTAATCCGGCAAAAGACAAAATTCACTTTAGCTGTCCGGACAAAATCGAAAACGTATATATTTACAATGTTGATGGATCCCTTGTGTATACCAATAAGAATGGCAACGAAATCTGCATTAAAGATTTAACAAAAGGAGTTTATTCCGCAAAAATAATAACGGATAAAGGCGAATATCACGTAAAATTCATCAAAGAATAACACTGATAATTTGATTTTTAGTAATTTTAGCACCTAAAACGCATAACTTTAATAACTAAGACAGATTATGAAGAGACTAACTACAATATTCGCCATCATTTTGGCGGGACTGACAGCAAACGCAGAAGTGCCTACTGAATCTTTCACAAGAGTGATGAATCCAGTATACGCAAAAAAATATTCTGAGTCACCAATCCAAGTAGACGCAGTGTTCTACAAACTTGGACTGCCTAAGTTCTACCGTATTCCTCCTTTCATGAAAGAGGGATACTGCATATTCCAGTGTACTCGTATAGATGGCAAAGAGAGTGAATTGAACACACTCAACGGAGAGGCCTATGGAGAAGTCTTCTTGATAGAAGAGTCGAGAAAGGCGGAAATCGAGGCACTTACAAAAGGCACTAGACTTACATTCACCGGCAAAACAAAGCTTTACGCCAATCCTTTGGCTTTCGGTCAGGAAGAGGTGTATTTCATTGTGGAGTCGTTTGCTCCAATTAACAGATAAATGAAACTAAAACAGAAAATAACAAAACACATCATCACTTTTACTTTTTCCATACTTGCCAGTGTATTCCCTACGCTGGCTGAGCCTATATTCAATGTCTTCAGCAACTCCCATCGTAGCACGAATGGCAATTATTACCTATGCGATCAGGAAAACACAGGTGATATCCGTATAATGGCAGCAAACAATGAATCTGAAGATATCGGCAGAATCAATGCAGAAATATACACAAATGCATCTGATGTAGGAAACATATCAAAAGCAGTGGAGGTGTATACTAGCCAATACCCTTCAGATATAACATATACGGTAGACAGATCGGCAATCAACCCTACCAACACACAAACAACAACTCAGTCATACTACGTAAAGATCACTCCAGCTGACGGATCATCTGGCAGCTGGACTGAAGAGATCACCTTCGAAGCGATACACGTAAATGATGTCACTCCTATACAGATTGAACCATACTGTTCGGGACAAATGCCAGCTTCAGTCAATTCATTCATCACAAAATACGTGTCTAACAAATACCACTGGTATGATGCCAATGGCAACCCTCTTGGTCTTATGGACTTCCTGAGTGTGGGCAGTTTGCCAGAAGGCAACCATCTCTATAAGATGAAAGTGAAAGAAGGTAATTGCTATAGCACAGGTATAGAAATAACACTTCCGATAATGGGGAATAGTGCACCGCACCTCAACAAATCATACGTGACATACACTCCATCCGACATTTCAGGAGGATCATACACAAAGACAATACAAGAGCAAGCAATCGCTCAATATGGAATGGAATTGGTGGATAATCCTAACAACTGCGATCTTATCTGGAGAGACAAAAACGGAACCGTCATATCAAATTTCGACAAATATATTCCTTCTGTTCCAACTACATATGGTGCGACCATCGACCAATACACTGTGGAAAAAGATTGTGGATGCGGTTCTGTATCAAAAACAGCCACCATATACGTATTGGAATATGTTGTACCCAAACCAACAGCTGAAGACAAAGAGTTTTGCGTAGGAGATCAACGTGCATCAGATGGTTTTGACGCCATTATCGGCTTGACTTCAGATGCAGGAGAGTCAACAGACAACTACATTTTGGAATTCAGTCCAAACGCAGACATGAGCGACGCAATTTCTCTTCCTGCAGGGGGATCGCATTTCTCCTACACTTTTGACGTATCTGTTGCAGGGACAACGACCTACTACGTCCGTCAACAACAGATTTCAAGTGGAGAATACAGTGAGACAGTGCCTTTCAAGGTAGTCGTAAAACAGCCATCCGCTCCTATATTGACTGAACAGAATGTCTGTGCAAACTCAACCAAAAGTATCGAGTTGTCAAGCATCAACAATGAAGCCGGTATAATCTGGAAAGACGCAGAAAATAACATAATAACCGACAATATATCTACTGAAAAACGTGGAGATATCACTGTTAATGCACAAAAATATGAGATAGTCAATGGAGAACAATGCTACAGCGATATTGCCACCACCACAATACATACAGACTCCCTTGAAGTTTTGATTTCAGGTGATAACAGTTTGATGCCAGGGCAAACCGGCAAAGTTGAACTTACAATAAAAGGAAGCGGAAACCAAACAGTGGCATGGAGCAGTAATGCCACAAACTCAATTGTAGGAGAGAAAAACAAGGATGTGGTCAACGTCAAAATGGGAACCTCCAACATCACATTAACCGCCGTCGTGAATGATGGCGTTTGCTCTCAATCTGCAGACTGGACAATACAAGCCGATCTTTTCCAATGTCCGGCACCTACTGCAAACGATATAAATCTCTGCATCAATGATCCACGTGCAACAAACGGTTTTGACGCAAACATAACATTATCCAACAACACTGAAAGCAAATCAGACTATACACTAAGCGTCAGCTCAAAAGCAGACATGAGCGGAGCAACAACTCTCGCTCCCGGAGAGACTCATTTTGATTATACATTCGACGCTTCATACATAGGAATCCAAACAATATACATCCAGCAGACAGAACTGTCTCGCAACCTGTCGAGCACAATAATCCCCGTGAAGATTATCGTAAGCCAACCGGCAATTCCGTCATTACATACCGCAGCAATATGCCTCAACGAAATAACCGAGGTCAGATTGTCCGATTTAAATTCAGCTTCAAACTTGCAATGGTATGACGGAGATAAAAAAGAGTTGACAACAACAGCATATTTCAATAAAAAAGGCATCCACACTCTCTACGCAAAGCAATATGAAATAGTGGATGGAGAAAAATGTTGGAGTGAATTTGCGTCTACAAATATCAAAGCTGATTCCATCGGAATAAAAATAGATGGAGACGATCATCTTTGTCCAGATGGCAAAGGCAAGGTGACGATAGAGACAGCTGGAAACAATTTGGACAAAATACAATGGAACAGCAATGTCACAAATACTCTCTCTAACACTTCATCAACAACTGTTGATGTAAGGATGGACAACTACGACTTAAATCTTGAATACACGGTGTCAGCGGGAGTCTGCCAAACAAATGGAACATGGGGAATCACCGTTGGCTCTGGAATAGTATCCGGAAATATCAAATTTACTGAAGGCGATAAAGTAAGGACATGTTCCACACTGAAAGATGTGGAGTTCAGCAGCTGTGGAGGAAAGATATCTGTGGAAGCTACAATAGAACACACATCATCCGATTTCTCTGTCAGAAAAGGGAATCAAGACTTAGGCACATACTCATTCGATGGCGACGTCGCAAAATTTGAGATCGAAGGAGACGGTACTTATTCCGTCGTCTACGGAAATGATTGTGAGACATCTTTCTCATTCGTGGTGACGACAATGTCAATCCAGCCAACAGTGAACACAACCAAATGGAGCAGCTGTTACGGAGGCTACATCGCTGCAGAAATCAGCAATGTGGACGGATGCGAGATCGTATGGAAAAAAGACAACACTGAAGTCGCAAAAAATACCGAGACATTAAAAATCAACAACGTCTCAACAGATGATATTGGCAATTACAGCTATGAACTCATCTGTGACGGATGCCCTGCCAATGGACTTGTATCATCAGTCCAACCAGACATTTATTCTCCACTGACAGTGACCGTCTCACAATCAGCAGATACAATTTGCCAAAAAGACGAAGTGGAAGTAAATCTAGAAATTACCCCAAACAGTGATAAAGCATCATTCACTTGGACAACAGGAATTGACATCACAACTTCCAACGCAGGAGCCTCAGCGACATTGACTCCATTCTTCACAAAGAGCTACAACGTAATCATCAGCAACGGAGACTGTGCTAAACAGACAAAGACAATCAACGTGAATGTGCAGCCACAGATGGATGGCGATATCGAAGCTGGAACTATCATGTGTGAGGGCGACAGCACAACACTTGACGCCAGCGGTCTGGAAGCGGAGAGATACGAATGGAAGCACACCGACTCAGAGTCTGCTAAAATAACAGTTGTGCCAAACGGAGTGGAAAATATCTACACGGTGACCGCTTACCGTGGAAAATGCGTCCTTGAAAAAGATTTCACATTGATGGTCGGTGCCACTCCAAAACTTGCCTCCGTCGACTCTGTCGGTCTTGACGACGTGATTATCAATATGGAGTCGACGGGAGACTACCTATTCATTGTGGATGGCAAATCTACAGCGACTGACGTTGCCGACAATGTGAAAACGCACGTTGGTTTCGGAGAACATACATTAAGCATCATAGATATTGCCGGTTGCAAAACTGACACATCATTCACCATCGCAGAACCTCCATTCGAGATCCAAAACTATATCATCCCAGGTTCAGATGGAAAAGATGCGACATTCAAGATACCTGATGCCGTGATCGTGTATGGAAATACCACAATGAACATCTACGACCGTTGGGGCAAAAAACTTGCTACACTAACCTCTTCAGATACAGAAGGTTGGGATGGCACTTACAACGGGCAACCATTGCCAAGCACAGACTACTGGTATGATTTAAGCGTAGATGCCATCGACAAAGTGTATATCGGACACTTCACATTGATCAGAGAATAAAGGATTATAGTTTTCAGAAATTGCAAAATAAGGCATTAAAACAAATATTTCTTTGCATCTATGCAATCATGAATCAGACTGTTAACCCTTTAACTATATAACTACCATAAATGAGCAAAAAGAATTTATCAAATAAAGAATTTATCGCAAAATATGATGCTATTACCCATGACTTTTCTGTTTTTAAAGGTCTTTTATATCTTATCCTTGCAGTTTTATGTTTTGCTTCCTTCATCATAATATATGGCACCATTTATACTTATATCATAAATCGGTTTTCTGATTTTGAATATTTTATACCAAGATTATGTTTCGTTCTAATCCTCGATTCAATAGTCGGCTGGAGAATTTACCGATGTAATAAAAAAGTGAAGAAAACGATAGAAAAGGAACTAGGAATGAATGAGGAGCAAGCCCAAAACATCTATTTCTTACTCTCAAACAACGTTATTCCATGGATTCAGAGGATATGTACGTTGAATCCAAGTGCGAAATCCGAACAAATGGAATTGTTGAAAGAATGGTATAAGATTGACAACGAAATCGTGAATGATTATTTTTTTGAGAGAGAATTCGATAAAAAGGAGTTGAACGATGTAATTTTATTCGACAAGAAAAATCTCGCTGAAAAGTTGTTCAAACTGGCGATTGTGGAGGATGGAATCCATAACGACGAATGGGAGCTACTTATGTCTGCCTTGAAAAAGTTTGGATTTAATAAAAACTATATTGATTATTTCAAGAAACGTTACGGTCCTCTCCGCACAAAATTTGAAGATGACAGACATAATGATAAAGTGTCGACGGAAGAACACGCCAAATTATATTTAAAACCATACTATGACATTTTAGGCTTAGACGAGAATGCTTCCGACGAAGAGATCAAACGTGCATACCATAATCTTGCGTTGCAACACCATCCTGATTTGACTAAGAATGCTGATCGTGTGAAAGAAAGCGAGCAGATGATGGCGAAGATCAATGAGGCGTATGAGAAAATTAGAAATTGAAAATTCGGAATAATAAATGGACGAAAAGAGATTATCAGATAAAGAAATTATAAAGAAATATGCAAAAATAAAGGAGTCCTTAGATTCCTTGAAATCTGGATGGAGTGAGATATTTGTATTAGCATCTATTTGTAACATAGCTGGATCTATCATACTTGTCATAGCGATACCTATAATGATTATATGGTCATTATTTGCACTTCCAATATATTTCTGGAAAAAAGGAAGGTTTCTGGCAAATACAGGAATCAGTTTTGAGCAGGCTAGTTCAAACTTTGAATTCATATCCGACAACATTGTCTATATAGCATTGATTCGGCAATTGTGTATGTTGAATCCAAGTGCAAAACCTGGACAAATAGCTCTGATAAAAGAATTGTATGGCGTTGATGAATCCATTATAAATGAGTATATTTTTGACGACAATCTTAGCGACGAAGATTTAGAATTCTACAAGAAATATTCAAAAAAGATGACTCTATCTGCAAAGAAAGCGTTTGCCCATAAGTTGTTCAAGCTGGCGATTGTGGAGGATGGAATCCGTAATGATGAATGGAAATTGTTGATGAATATATTGGAGCAATTGGATTTCAATCAAAACTATATCAATTACTTTATAAAACGATACAAACCTCTTCGAACAGAGTATGATGATTATGGCAATAAAGATAATTCTTCAGCGAAAGAGAATTCCGTCTCCCTATTAAAACCATACTATGACATTTTAGGCGTAGACGAGAATGCTTCCGACGAAGAGATCAAACATGCATACCATAATCTTGCGTTGCAACACCATCCTGATTTGGCTAAGAATGCCGACCGTGTGGAAGAGAGCGAACAGATGATGGCTAAGATCAATGAAGCGTATGAAAAAATCAGAAATTGAAAATTCGGAATTATAAATGAACAAACAGATCTTATCTGATAAAGATATCATAGATATAATTAGATGATAGATAATACATATGAGAAAGGGAATAAGCTTTTTATAGAAGTCATAAGAAAATAACACATTATTCCGCCAAATTTCATAACTTTGCAAAAAATACACAGAATAAATATGAAGGTCGGAATTATTCAGGAGAGCCATACGGCAAACATAGATGCTAATATCGCAAAACTAACTTCCAAAATTGAGGAGTTGGCAAAGAAGGGCGCACAACTTATCGTTTTGTCGGAACTCCACAACTCTCTTTATTTCTGTCAGGTGGAAGACGTTGACAATTTTGATTTGGCTGAGTCTATTCCTGGCAAGTCTACCGACCATTTTTCAGCAGTGGCAAAACGTCTTGGTGTGGTGATTGTGATATCTCTTTTTGAGAAACGTGCCACAGGCCTTTACCATAACACCGCTGTTGTGCTCGACAAAGATGGTTCAATCGCTGGCAAATACCGCAAGATGCATATTCCAGACGATCCCGCATACTACGAGAAATTCTATTTCACTCCTGGCGACCTTGGATTCCAGCCTATCCAGACATCTCTCGGTAAACTTGGCCTTATGGTTTGCTGGGACCAGTGGTATCCTGAAGGAGCGAGACTTATGGCTCTTGCAGGAGCCGACATGCTCATCTACCCTACCGCTATCGGATGGGAAAGCACCGACACTGATGACGAAAAAGCTCGTCAGCGTGGAGCATGGATGACGGTGCAGCGTGGACATGCAGTTGCAAATGGATTGCCTGTGATAACTGTCAACCGCGTCGGCTACGAAGCTGATCCATCAGGAGTTACCGGCGGAATACAGTTCTGGGGCAGCAGTTTCGTTGCAGGTCCACAAGGAGAGTTTCTATATGAAGGTCCAACAGACAGAGAGGATTGCATCATCGTCGACATCGACATGGAAAGAAGCGAAAACGTACGCCGTATATGGCCATTCCTACGTGACAGAAGAATTGAAGAGTTTGGCGACATATGCCGCAGATTCAGAGACTAACCCACAAAACAAAAAAGACTATGTACAGACTACTATTACTCATAACTTCCCTACTTATCATCTTTTCTGGGTCTGCCCAAACATCATCTGATTCACTGAAAGCTGTGCGTAAGGCTCAAGTAGAAAAAGCACGCGCTGAGGCAAGAGCCAAGGCAGAGGCAAGAGCCGCCGAACGAACAAAAAATGAGGCCGCAAAGCAAAATGCGGAGAATGTAACCGACAAAAAAAACTCAGACTCAAAGACAGTTTCAGAAGCTGATAAAAACATAAAAGAGGAGAAATCAAAACGTGAAAGAAGATCACGTGATGAGAAGGCTGACAATGCCAAAGACTCTAAAAAAAGTGACGTGAAAACAGAATCAAAAGTTGATGCAAAAGCTGACAAAAACGTCAAAGAAGAATCAAAACGTGAAAAAAAATCACGTAAAGAGAAGGCTGACAATAGCAATGACTCTAAAAAAGCAGCAGCTGATAAAGATGCCACAAAGAAAGAAAAGGAAAAGAAGCCATCTGCAAGAGAGCGCAACAAAGCAGACACGACTATCGCAAAAAGCAAATATGGCCCTGGCACATTCGGATTGCGTGGCAATATTGGAGCATCAATAGCATGGAACGATTATAGCGACAGAGAACACAAAATCGGTTTCAATAGTTGGGGATTTGTGTTGAGCGGCGGCATGGGTTACCGTTTCAACCATATCGGCTATGTAGGTGTCTTGATTGACGTTGAAGCCATTGAGCTACTTGCATTCTCTCCAATGTTGGATTTTGTAGTTTCTGCACCAACTCCAGTCTCTCCTTTCATTGAACTGACAGCTGGTCCATATGTCTCTTACGACGAGTACCGTAAATGGGTATTCCAACCTCGTGCAGGTCTGTCATACCGAGGTAAGAAAAATAAGATTATGCGTTTCGGATTCGGATTGAGAATGTACGACGACGCATTTGATTCAGACTCTTTCTCACCTCAATACGCAGCAAGCTACTCAGTAGAATTCTAAAGCAATGGCACTGCAATTATTCATCATCTTTGCGATGTTGGCATTCGGAGAACTGGTGGTATGGCTGACAGGAGTCCGCATACCATCGTCAATCATCGGAATGCTCACACTCACATTATTGCTCAAACTTGGAGTCATCAAACTCCGTTGGGTGAAATCCGCGAGCAATTTTCTCACTGGCAATCTCGCTTTCTTTTTCATCCCTCCTGGAGTGTCGCTTATGCTATACTACGGACTGATCAAAAGCCAATGGATTCCAATATCTGTCTCCATCATAGTCAGCACAATATTGGTTATGGTATCAACGGTATGGACATATAAACTTGTCAGAAAGAGCAATGGAAATCATAGAAAATAAATACGTTCTTCTTGCACTGACATTTGGAGTATATGCAGTGTCGAAATACATTCAGAAGCGTACAAATTTCGTGTTGCTCAACCCTATTTTATTGAGTATTGCGGCTATTATCATCTTCCTGAAAATCACAGGAATAGACTATAGCAAATATAAAGAGGCAGGAGCCATGATTGAAATTTGGCTATCCCCATGCGTAGTGGCGTTAGGAGTGCCTCTCTACCTGCAGTTGGACGACATCAAGAAACAGATACTTCCTATTCTTGTATCTCAAATAGTGGGATGTTTAGTCGGAATTTTCAGCGTCGTCTACATAGCCAAATGGCTTGGAGCTACAGATGAGGTTGTTCTTTCACTCGCTCCAAAATCTGTCACCACCCCGATCGCGATGCAAGTGTCCGAGTTGACGGGAGGTATTCCTGCTCTTACAGTATCTGCGGTGGTATGCACAGGCATCTTCGGAGCGATATTCGGGCTAAGCATCTTCCGTCTGACAAAAGCCAAAAGTACAATCGGTGAAAGTTTGAGTATGGGCACAGCATCACATGCAGTCGGCACATCACGCGTGATGGAAATCAGTCCACGATACGGAGCCTACGCCGGTTTGGGATTGTCGATCAACGGCATCCTGACAGCCATCGTCGCCCCAACAATCCTTGAATGGATAATGTAAATTATTATATACTAAGTATTCAAATGCTGCTCGAAAAGCAGAAAATAACGAAAAACCTTCATAAAAAGAGAAAAAAGCAGTAGCTTTGTAACAAACAAAGACTTCTTTCTAAGAGTTTAAAGAAAATGAGTATAAGCGGTAAAATATCCATTGCCTTCTGGGCAATCTTTTTGATAGTTGTAATAGCTGTCATCGGAATGTTTGTAGGTATCAAGAATGGTTCATTCGGTCACCTTCCCCCAGTTGAAGAATTGCAAAGTCCAAAGAATAAATTTGCGACAGAAATTTTCTCATGCGACGGTGTTGTTCTCGGACGTTATTTCCAGTCGAGCGAGAACCGCGTCTTCACTGCTTATGAAGACATATCTCCAAATCTTGTGAACGCATTGATCGCTACAGAGGATATCCGTTTCAAGGAGCACTCAGGAATCGATTTCAAATCTCTTTTCCGTGCAATTTTCAAATCTGTGATCCTACAGCAGAAAAACTCAGGAGGTGGTTCGACAATCACCCAGCAGCTAGCAAAACTGCTTTACACAGATGTTGCCAGAGATAAGATGGAACGTGCGATGCAGAAGCCTACAGAGTGGGTGATCGCAGCAAAACTAGAAAAGTTTTATACTAAGGAAGAGATCATGACCATGTATCTCAACAAGTTCGACTTCCTTAACAATGCGGTGGGAATTCGTTCTGCAGCACAGGTCTATTTCTCCACTACTCCAGACAAACTGAAATTAGAAGAAGCGGCATTGCTTGTGGGTATGCTAAAAAACCCAGCCCTTTACAACCCTCGTCGTGAGAGCCGCTACGAGAAGTGTATAGGCCGACGCAACGTCGTTTTCGGACAGATGGAAAAAGCAGGCTTCATCACTGCAGCTGAGAAAGACTCTTTGTCGAACCTTCCTATCACATTGCATTTCAACAAAGTGGACCACAAAGAAGGTCTTGCTCCATACTTCCGTGAGTATCTAAGACAAGTGATGACAGCGGAGGAGCCAATCAAGAGCAAATATCCAAAATGGGCACGTCAGAAATACTACGAAGATTCGTTGGCTTGGGCTACAGACCCTCTTTACGGATGGTGTAACAAGAACAAGAAGCCAGACGGATCTCCATACAATCTTTACACAGATGGATTGAAGATCCACACAACAGTTGATTCACGTATGCAGAAATATGCAGAAGAGTCAATCAAAGAGTTCTTGGGCGGACATATCCAGCAACTATTCTTCAAAGAGAAGAAAGGACGCAGCACAGCCCCATATTCAACAAAGACAACAAAAGCACAAAGAGACTCTATGCTTCAGAAGGCAATGCGTCTTACTGACAGATACCAACGCATGAAAGCAGCCGGAGCCTCAGCAGCAGAAATCAAGAAGGCATTCAACACTAAAGTTCCAATGTCTGTGTTTGATTGGGAAAATGGAACAAAAGACACAGTTCTTACTCCACTTGACTCAATCATCTACAACAAGCATTTCCTACGAAGCGGAATGATGAGTATCGATCCAAAAAACGGACATGTGAAAGCATACGTAGGTGGTCCTGACTTCCGTTTCTTCCAATATGACATGTGTACAGTCGGACGTCGTCAGGTAGGATCAACAATCAAACCATTCCTTTACGCATACGCTATGGAGAACGGAATGAATCCATGCGATGAAGTGGCAAACACTCAGCCATCAATAAAAGTGCAGACAGGTCTGAGAGAAGAAGACTACACTATCTGGCAACCAAAGAATGTGCCTTACGGAGAGTCTGGAAAGAAAGAAATCGGACAGATGATCACTTTGAAACGTGGTCTGCAGACATCCAACAACTGGACATCAGCAAGAATCATGATGCAGTATCATCCAGAAGGATTCGTGAAACTGCTTCACTCATTCGGCATCAAAAACCAGGAGATCGAGCCAGTTTACTCACTTTGTCTTGGAGTTTGTGACTTGACTATCGCCGAGATGTGTGCCGCATACACAGCGTTTGCCAACCATGGAATCCAGATCGAGCCTGTTTACGTGGAAAGCATTTTCGACAACAACGGAAACCTATTGGCCACATTCAGCCCACGCATGAAGGAGATCTTCAGCGACGAGACTTCGGAAAAGATGATCTCATTGATGAGAGGCGTGATCGACGGTGGTACAGGATTGAGAATCCGTTCGTCAGCAGCGTCGTTCAACTTCACTATTCCATGGGAACCAGGACGTCCAAAGCACGCATACAGAATCGGCTGGGAGACAGAGATGGCAGGAAAGACAGGAACCACACAGAACAACTCCGACGGATGGTTCATGGCATTCATTCCTGATTTGATCACAGGCGTATGGGTAGGAGGAGAAGACCGTGATATCCACTTCGACAACCTACGTAACGGACAAGGTTCATCTACAGCTCTTCCTATATGGGGTGTATACATGAACAAAGTGTTTGACGACCCTTCTCTTCACTACGACAGAAAATGCAAGTTCAACGTGAAGGAGACTTACAACTGTAAGAATCAGAACACTGGAGACCAAAAAGTAGAGGAGAACGCAGTGGAAGGAATCTTCGAATAAAACGAATAATATCATATATTGATGTAGAGACGCACGGTTGTGCGTCTCTTTTTTTATTTTAATAATATCATAACAGGATCAATCCAAACATTAAAAAATTATTTTTGAAGATATCGGTGAAAATATTATTTTTGACGTGGATGAAAAGTGGTAAGATGCAAATGAAATTCCGTAATTTTATAATGATTGCTACGATTGTTCTTGTGGCATCGTGTAGTCGGCCATCTGATTCGAAATATGGAACGGATAAATTCGAATGGGAAGGTAAGACGGTATGGCTCGATCACAAACATGACAGTCTACACGCTTTGTGTCTATCCGAAAACGGCAAACTTTTATCAAGGATGATCTTGCCATGGAAGATTTATAAGTTTGATCACGGAGATCTTGATGGCGACGGAGTGCCAGAAATTGCAGTGGGGGTGATAAAAAAAACGAAGTATGATCCAGTCATGGAGAAACGCCTCTTCCTTTACCGGATTGCAGACGGGCATGCCATAATAAGACTGTGGATGGGGTCTAAACTGGTACATAGAGTGCAGGACTTCTATATTGAAAGAGATAAAACTCCAGCTCTTGTCCATACATACGAGAAAGACAAGAATGGAGTGATACATGAAGGAGAATACAGACTTGGAAGATTTGGATTGAGACTAAAAAGATTTTTACAATAAATAATGACAAAACACAAGAAAATGGATTATATCAATATTTCAAAAAGCATATTTTTCTCTCTTGCCATCTCATTTGTCGGATGTGCTTCTGATGGAGATAAAGGAATTCAGACAACAAATAAGGAAGAAGTCGCTTCTTCGGAAGAAGAAAAAAGTCAACAGACTTCCGATTATAATTCATATGGTGTAGATACCCCAGAAAGAAATGAATCAGCTTTTTCTAGTGGATCGTTTGAGTGGAGTTTTGCCACAAGAGTAGAAGATTGCGCCGCACCAAATGGCACATATGGGTTATCCTTTAATTTGGACAGTCTATATAATAATCTGAACTACGATATGCCTATCCACAACTTTAGTTATGAAGAATTGCGTGTGCTCCGTAGCATTCCGTACGCAAAGCATGGGCATTGGTTTAAGGAGGGAGATCTGTATGAAAAATTCAACAATATAAATGAGTATATAAATACGATAAAACCTGTTGTGAAAAAATATGCTCAGGATAGTATTAAGGAGAAAAAAAGTGAATATTGGAAACTGTGGAAATCTGATTATCCAAAAACATATTCAAAAATCAAGCTGAATGCAGAGGAAGCATCTTTTGTCAAAAGAGTAGACAATGAGATTGCAGAACGCCTGAAAAACCGTTATGTCCAGAAAAATGGTTTGAAACTGCTTAATCTGGACCTTGCTGAAAACACTAATTATTTACGTGTTCCATGCCCTAATGCACTTGATTTGCTTCGCAAGAACAATTTCTGTATTTCGGAGACGAGAGCAGAGCAAATGTATAATCCTTACGAATACTATCATGGATTGCCTCATTATATCACTACAGATCTTTACCTATCCGCTTATAACGCATATCTGGCATGGCAACTTCAAACTGTTGAAGAGAATGATATATATCCTCTGATATGTAATTTCATAAAGGAAATGCTTGATCAAAGTTTTAAAGAGTTGAATTCATGCAAAGACAACTCAATACGTCCATTGGCTGAACATGCTGTTGTATATTATGCTATTGCAGACAAATTGGCTACTGGAAGCGATAACGAATTACCAGATAATTTACGAGACATCTATGAATTTGAAATAAATGCGATCAATTCTGAGTCGGACAAAGAATCTTCATTACTTAATATAAACATGCAGTATAGTTTGTTCAAACCACGTGGTTTCTACACTAGAAATTCAAACACACAAAAGTATTTTAAGACGATGATGTGGTTGCAAAGTGCTAAGTACACAATTGCAAAGGATGAAAATATTATATATCCTCTTTTCTTGTCGTTGCAATATGAGAGATCAAATCCATCGTTAAAGAAGAAGATGGCAAAAGTAAACAACCTGCTTACTTTTTTGATTGGAGAGGTTGACAACTGTTCTATGATGGATATTTCAAGTAAACTCGCTTCTAATTTTGGAATTAAATGTGACGCTGATCTTAAAGACTCTAACAAATTAGCTTCCGTAAGGGCTTACTTGGAGAAAGAAAACAGCAGATGCAATAGAATATTTAACAGGGTCGATGGAGGACCTGTCACTGAAGTTAATTTCATGCCACAACGTTATACTCCAGATGCGGAGGTGCTGATGTGGATGTGCGACATCGCACCTGAAAGCGACAGGCCTTTCCCCGATGGACTTGATGTGCTGACCGCATTCGGAAATACAGTTGCCGAAAATTTATTGAACAATACTGATCCTGGAACAAAGAAATGGACAGACTATGCTTCTTCCAGCACAAAAATGAAGTCGAAATTCAAGAACTACCCTGATTTCAACAAGACCATCTACAACAAAAATATAGAGGCCCTTGTCTCTTTGCAGAATAAAGGGACTAAACCAGACTACATGAAGACTGAGGCTTGGCAGATGAAAAATACAAATACAGCATTGGCATCGTGGGCAGAACTTAAACATACCACAATATTGTATGCTGAACAGCCTGGAGGTTGCGAAGGTGGTGAAGGTGGAGATATTATAAATATGCCAGAACCTGATTGGTATTCGGACATCGTAGAACCGAACCTTGAATTTTGGGAGAAATCAATTGAATTAATCAACTTGACAAAAAAAGTTTTTAAGGAAAATGATGTCGACTCTGAATCTAGTTACAAGTGCAATTGGTTGCTTGAAAAAGCAGAAAAATATCTGGAAATAACAAAAAAGGAATTGGCTGGAGAACCTTTTTATGAAAACCTTGTTACTGGACCAGAATACGAATATTTCTTCAACTCATTAACTTTCAATGATGGAAGTCAAATCAGCAAAACAGATATCGCAAAGGTCGCAGACATTTACACAAGACAGATATTAAACG